>NZ_JBNPXS010000013.1:0-68350 GCF_050433185.1 Desulfitispora alkaliphila | reverse complement strand
CGTCACTTGAAAATTTCTCCACATTGGGGTGAAGTCCTTTTTTATGCTATTGAAAACCTTATATATCAAGGGTTAATTAATTTGCAAAAGTCTCAATTATATATCTATTACAACATTAGAAACTAAAATATAAAAATTAATTTTGTATAAAATGATTGTTAAACAGATAAGCACTACGGATATAGCTCTGCTGAGGAGCAACCTGAGTACCCTATAGGAATACCTTCTTAGCGGAACCTCGGTCTCAGTGAAGAAGGTATGGTGCACAAAGCCTCAGAATTTACCTAAGTGCACCCTTGCGCAAAAAATCCGGAACGTTATATGAAAGGTGGCATTATTGTTATTCTTTTGAGATTTGAGGTGAAAGAATGAGACTTGAGCTATTAGACAATGCTTTAGATTCAATGAAATTTGGATTAGGCTTTTGTAGAAATTTTTTAAGCCTCGAGCTGGACCGTGTCTTCAAATGTACCATAATAAACAATACACTCGTCTTGCCAATTTAGCTCTAGAAAAACCGGATCAAACTCGGGATGTAGAAAATTGTCAGTTGTATATAACCTTTGATAAAAAGCATTTAGAACGTTTGGATGATAGATTCCGGGATAAGCACCATTTCGTCCCATTAAAATATTAATACGTTTTCCAAAACAGCAAAGCTCAATATCATGTATTGTATTTCCGTAAGGGCACGAAGTCCTTTTATGGCCTGTTAGGCTCCCATGATGGGAAATGCAATAAAATGTGGCATTCTTTAAAAATGGTTCACATTCGGTTACATTGTTCCAACCTTCTTCTTCAATATCACCCGGAAAAATAATTGATTTTCCATTAAATGACACCTTGTAAATTACAGACGCATTGTTAACTTTGTTTTTTGGTACGATTTCAAAATTAGAGTATCTTCCCTTGGTAGGTTGAACCCTTAAAATAGTTTTGTTTGGGTAAATAATTTCAATGTTATTAGTTATCGAGGAAACTTTTGGCTCTACAAATGTAGCATTTAATGATACTAATTTAGAAAGAAGATTATTATAATACTTGCCTGGCCACGAATAATAGAAGTTTATCCAAATTTCTGAACCGTCCAAATAATTTTGATCAGCTAAGTACTCGATACCATTTATATGATCAAAATGTGGGTGAGTTATCAATAGCTTGTCTACTTTAAAATTATTAATTTTAAATTTATTCTTTATAAAATCAATACATTGGACTATATTTCGTCTATAATTAAATCTAGATGTAAAATCAAATTCAGAACAATCCACTATCCATATTTCATGTCCAGCATCTTTTTTTACAACAATGATACTGCAATTACCGTGACCAACGTTAACATGATATGAATATACTTGGCTTTCGCTCCAAATATCGTTCGCCTTTCCACGATCTTTATACTTCTTAATAAGATTTCCTCGATAGATATTATTTTTGTAAATCTCACTTTTTGCAATAGGATCACTATTGGCCCTTATAGGAACTCCTTCTGACTTAAATGAAATAAAGTTTCCTTCCATAAAATCCAACCGTGAACTGATTTTTGAAACATTATATAACTCAAATTTAGTTTTAGCATTAATAGTCTCTTTGCTAGTTTCTAATAATCTCAGCATATACTCATTTTGGTTTTCTATAATCTCCTCAACAAAATATATTTTTTTGTTCAAAAGGCTATCCCTCCGCACGTCATTTCGTATAACGTATTCGCACTCAAGATGTTTCTCAGTCTTAGATAGCTCTATCTTAGGCTGACACATATGCTTTGTCTTTAACTTTTAAAAAGTACTACTACCCTAAATAGCCAACGAACTTAAGTGCATTATTAGGTAACGTATCATACGTAATAAAATTATTATCCTTTTCAATAAACACGCTTATATAATTATGTTTTCGAACAAATACACCTTCTGTTGTAAGTATTTCGACTAAATACTAATAAATTTTTGAAGTTAAATGTCTAATTGCATTCGTAAATTTAACCTTATCGTAAACATCAAAATTTTTGTCAAGTTCTTATGCTCTAAGAAGATGTTTGGAGCTATTTAAAATGAAGTATTCTTTAATACTCTATTTTTTTCACAATATCAGTGTCCTCAAACAATTCGTAGAACTCATTTATGTAATCATGTTTCTGGAATTTCGAAAATCCAGCTGGTCTATGTGCACTAAATGTGAAGTCAATTCTTCTTTTAGCTCTTGATAGTGCAACAAAAAATGTACATCTATCCTCCTCTGGTTGTTTCCTGAAATTCCAAAAAGCTGAATCTTCTAATCCAACAAAAAAAATAGTATCATATTCAAGTCCTTTGCTTTTGTGAATTGTCATAACTTTGATTGAATTTTTTCCTTCAAAGTTATCAATCGCCTTAATCCAATCTTTGGTTTCCTCAAATTCAATCCATATCAATTTCTTAAAACTATTAACTAAATCATTAAAGTAATTTTTTGATTGATATTGCTGAAATCTAGATGCGAGTTTTTCATATGAAAAACCTTCAATTTTTGAATCAACTAAAACTGAAAACTGCTCTTCATCAGTAATATGTAAATTAGCACGAAGATCAGTAATCATTAATGCTATTTTATTAATGAGATCATTTATTATTAGGGGTTTAGAATCTTCATCTATTCCATATAGTTCACTTAAAACCTCGTAAAGATATTCCCAATCATCTGGACTTCTATCGTTTGCCGCTAATTTAAAAAGAGAAACTAAAATCTTTATAATATCTTCTTTCAATAAATCCTGATATAATGCTTCACTCCTTGCTTTAATATCGAGTTGAGAAAGTTTATTTATTATTTCTTGGCAATAGGTATCTACCTGTTGCTTTACTAATATACATATTTCATCCAGTTTTACACCTGTTTCGACTAACTTTACTATTTCTTCACTAAGCATGTCCGCTTCTTTCATATGATCATTAAAAACTCTTAAATACGCCTCACCATCATCTAAATCCCACTTGTCATTCATTTGTAAATTGATTTCATCCTCATTCAATCTTTTATACATTGCTTTTTGAATTTCTACAAGTCTTGGTGCAGAGCGATGATTCATAATTAATGTTCTCTTTTGACTTGAAAAATCACTTTGAAAATCTTCAAAAATTGATTTTCTAGCACCAGCCCATAACATAATTCTTTGTTTGCTGTCGCCTACAGCAGTAATTATTGTTGCTGTCTCAAGAAAACAAATCTTAACAAGTTCATATTGAATAGATGTGGTATCTTGAAACTCATCTAAAAACACATGACTGTAAGTCATTTGGATCGCTTTCTTAATGTATTTATTGGTTCTTATTAAATATTCGGCTAGTCGTGATATCATCTCAAAAGTTATTGAACTCTCAAAATTACTATCTTCATTACCTTTAAGTAATATATTCCAAGTATCTATAATAATCCTAGTATTTACATCTGTCTGTAAGGGCAATTTATTTGTCGTAAGTTTATCTCCATATGCTTTTTTAAATGCAGCTTGATTCCCTTCAAAATTCAATCCTGCTATGTCAAATGCTCTTCTGACATCACGATCCTTAGCTATCTTATAGTTTTTCAACGGTCTAAATGATTCATGTAAACTATTTCTAAACCTATCTACGATTTCTTTTGCAAAAGCATCATAAGTCTTTGATTCAAATCTTGAAGCTAATTCTTTACCACATCTCAATTCTACACGTTCTTTTAAATTTTTAGCAGCATCTTTTTTAAAACTAATTGCAATGATTTTTTTTGGATATATACATGAATTGGTTTCCAATAAAAAACAGGCTTTCTGAGCTAATAGTTCTGTTTTTCCAGCACCAGGACCAGCTACAACAAGTGTATTCTGATCATTAATAACTGTTTTCATCGCCTCGCCTTCTAGTTTCAAGCCATCTGAAGGACGCCAATCTTCCTTACTAATCCAGTTTATCTTCATCTTCTTCATCCCCTACATCATCACTCATCTTTTTAATGACACTATCAATAAACTCTTTTAGACAATCTGGAAAGCTTTTAAATTCCAGATCATCATTATTGGAAAATAGAGATAAATGAGTCGTTGGTTTACCTCTTCCTAAAAAGAAATATGAATACCAGATCATAAGCTCTTTCTCGTTTTCACTATAAGTTGTACCATGGCCTCCTTCTTGTTTTAAGGTGGCTCTAATATCGCTGTCTATTCTAGCTAGATAAGCAGTTTTTAATTCATTTTTAGTATCTTTATTAATTACAAGATTTTGTATTTTTCCGTGTCCGCTTATCCTCGGCCCTTCATCACTTGATAATAATGAAATATATATATCTTTAAAACTTTGTAACATTGCGAAATCTATATCTAATGGAGATGAAAAATACACATCATAATCCTTTAACATTTCTATCCATTCCGACATAATTTCAGTCTCAGTTACATCCCAAGTGTGCATCTTTTCAAATTTGTTATCTATTAGAATTCCTTCGCTTGTCTTAAGTAATAAGTTCTTATCAAAATTAATATCTATTAATTGTTGTATTACATATTTAATACGACCCCAACCACCTCCATCACGTTCTCTATCTAAATCGAGCAAGGTAATAAATGGAATTTCTAAATCATTTAATAAACGCCAAAAATGATTAACATGCCTGCCACCTAATGGCACTATTGAAATTTCTGATGAATCTACAGATGCTGCTTTCAATTCAATCATCTTCTTAATGATAATCTCTTCACTATCACCTTCGCCCAATACAACAAGTTTTGCAAAATAAAGGTCAGGATATGCTAATACAGCTTCTTTTACAAACTTGAATTGCTCTGATTCCTTTTCTTGATCTGGTAACATTAATGATTTCACTTTTGTGCATTCATGTTCCTTAGAGATTCTAAAATATCTTATATCTGTTGGTTGAATTCTTTTTACTATCGAAGGCGTATGTGATGTCAATAAGGTTTGGGAATTTTGTTTTGTAGAGATATTGTGTAATTTTTCAACTACTCTTCCTAAAAGATGAGGCGAAATGTGATTTTCAGGTTCTTCAACTGCAACAATCGTTAAAACTGGAGGCAATAATGTAAATGCACATTGTTCTTCACCATCATTAATAGATCTTAGAATTTCTTCTTCGATTTCTAATAATGTGTTTACAAGTGAAAGATAAAATAATGATCTTAAACCATCACCCAGTTCTTCAATCCGATATTCTCGTGGTGTTTCTGTAGGTGAAAAAGTCACCTCCACTTTCTTTAAAATCGTCTCTAAATCAGTACTATTGAAGTTTATCTTTGGATTAGAATATCTAAAATCTTTATGATAACCATTCCATTGATTCTCAAGTGATTTCTTTAAGGATTCAACTCCTTTTTCTTCTAAGAATACTTTCTCCGTTTCACCTGCTTTCGTCTTGATTTTTATTTTTGTTTGCTCTGACCAATTTATTCCATTAAGTAGTCTTGAAATTATTGTGCCTGAAACATTTTTCAACTGCTCATCTGGCTTTCTAATTGCAGGTACATAAATAACCTTTATCTGATCAAGATCATATCTTTTAATAGTATGTTTATCTTCTGGATTTATCTCTTCTGTTGTTGACGTTATGTAATATACATTTGAGTCAATACTGCCCTCAGGATTTGAACTTCTTTCCCAATTTGCCTCAAGTCTAATCCTTAAATATGGTTTACCATTTGTTTCACTAACAAGCATATTCTTAAAGAATACTGGTATTGATATATTATCATCATCAAGCTCTAATTCAGGAAACTCAAACTGTACTTCAATATATAGTTCATTCATCGAAACACTATCCGGCTCAATACTTGCAGGTATATGAAAATCAGATCTTTCAATAATTCTATCACTAGGCTTTTCTCCAAATAATTTAATAAGCGCACTTAATAAAGCGGTTTTTCCACTGCTATTATGACCTATAAATCCAGTTAATTCATTAATTTCAATAGTTGTTGGTTCTTTTCCGAAGCATCTATAGTTACTAACAATTATTCTTATCAATTTCATAATTATTTTCCTCCCAAAATTTAATTGTATCTCTGTAACCCTTCTAAATTTATATAAAATGTGCAACTTTCCATTATTGCAATAATCCGTATTTCAACAACCTGCTCATTATACTTCACTTAGTAGTTCGTATTTATAGCTATAACGAACTATTACTCTAGAGCCCTACTTATATTGATATGGCACCTAAATACAATATTGGCGAACTTTTAAAGAAGTCCGTAAATACGCCTTCAATGGCTGTGTTACCGAACTGTCTGTCTAATAAGAATATATTGGTATATTTGCAAACCTGATCAGTGAATATTTACTGTAATCTAACGTACACTTTTTAAACATAAAATAGGACTAATTGTTAAAATTCCCCTAAAAACCCCACTTCCCTCCTGACAGATTCTCTTATTTTTCGACATAGCAAAAACCTATATATTTTTTGACTTACACATAAGTTTGCCGCGGCACCTTTTCAAATTTTATTTATTGCGCCTCTTTAATCTCCATATGGACTTCGACTGGAGATGGGTTCCTTTATATTTAATAACTGCTCAATGAAATGATGGTAGGGGTAGGGTTGGGGAGTAATTATTTACCCGGGTACCGAGTCATTCGGTAAACCCGCCACCCCCACCCCTACTGGAAGCTACAGCATTCGCAGCAAAATCATGTATCCCGGAGGGGTATTTGGCTCTAGGTGGATGGAGTTTAAGCCTCAATATGGTATCCACGGAACTAATAACCCTGCATCCATAGGCACTAGGGCATCCCTTGGCTGTGTGCGTATGCACAACCGAGATGTGGAAGAGCTCTATTCAAAGGTAAGCTTTGGCACCACTGTAAACATCTATAACTCAGCGATTGATAACGAAAACCCCAGTTACGACAACCCTTCTCCTAGCGAAAACACTGAACAGAAGACTTATGTTATTAAGTCAGGGGATACCCTTTGGAAAATAGCTAAAACACATGGGGTGTCCATCTCCCAGCTTGCAGAAATAAATAACCTATCTGATCCCAATAGACTCCATATAGGACAAGAGCTTATTATCCCCTAAAACTAAAAGGAGTACCGACACCTAGTTATTCTAGGTATTATCACTAAACTTAGTAGTCTATCCGGTAGATTTCAAATGTTTGCCGTGTTATAATTAAATTCAGTCAACAAAAGACTATAAGAATGAATGGGGGAATTCAAATGTATCTAATTTCTATTGACGAAGAAAAATGTACTGGTTGTGGTGAGTGTGTTGATGTTTGCCCAGTTTCACACCTTGAAATGAAGGATGAAGTTGCAGTAACCAACGAACAAACAGAGTGCGTTGGCTGTGACAGTTGCGTTGAGACTTGCCCCGTAGAAGCTATAACTCTTACTGAATACTAGTCTTTTAATACTAATTTAAGGGGTGCATTAATTGCACCCTTTTTTAATGTCATTTTAGATAAATATAATCCCTGTTGGATAATAGTAACTCTGCATAAGAAGTTAATATCAATAGCTGGGTTCAGCAGGAATAGTTATTTACTCTTTTGCTATTGACCTTCCCCCTAATAATCCAATAAGTTACATTGTCATCGTAAGTGCCTTTCCTTGCAAGCTCTTCTTTGCAATTAGAACACAATAAACTTCCTTCGTGTTTTTCAAGGTCTACTTCAGATGCTATGATTCTGGGAACTTGCAACTTTATTAAGTTTCCCTTTCCCCCTTTTGCATATATCACCATGGGTGTTTTACAATTTCCACAAGAAATTTCAAGTGGAAAGGTGTTTCGTCTTTTTCTGTATTTAGGGTTTTTATATTTCACGCTATTACCCCCCACTGATATTTTTTATAATCTAGCAGTTTAGGTAGTTTAAAAACTTGTAATACACCGATTGAAATTAATACTTAAAATTATATCAAATTACTCATCTATATTACAATAATCCTAGCAATTTCAATACACTTCAGCAATTTAGCAGTTACATTTTTTTTTAATTATTGTATAATATAAGAATAACTACGTAAAAAGGCAAGGTGAGGATAAGACATGGGCACTGCTGATAAGTTGGTCAACAGGTACACTTTAAAAGAAGAAATCTTCAATAGCGTTACACACGGAATTGGCGCTTTGCTCAGTATCGCCGCTCTAGTAATTTTGGTGGCTTTCGCCAGTATCAGTGGGGATGTTTGGCGGATAGTTAGTTTTAGTATTTACGGCTTCACTTTATTTTTTCTCTATACTGCTTCAACCCTATACCACAGTGTCTTTCATGAAAAGACTAAACAAGTATTGCGAGTCTTAGATCATGCTTCCATCTACCTACTTATTGCAGGAAGCTATACACCGATTGCCCTTGTAGCAATGCAAGGCACTTGGGGTTGGGTAATATTCTGTGTGATTTGGACACTGGCATTAACAGGGGTTATTTTAAAAATAGTCAGTTTTGATAAAGCCAAACATATATCTACATTCTTATACCTAATAATGGGCTGGCTAATAGTTATTGCTATCAAACCTTTGTTGAGTACAGCCCCTCCAGGTTTATTAGGTTGGCTTTTGGCAGGTGGCTTAATTTATACGTCAGGTGTTATCTTTTATGTCAATAAAAAAATACCTTTTAACCACGCCATATGGCACTTATTTGTCTTAGGTGGGAGCACTGTGCATTACCTAGGTATTTTGTTTCATTTAGCTCTTTGAAAAATTAACCCTGTTAGGGGTTTTTTTATGCTTCAATAGTCCCATACATTCTCTAATATTTGTTCCCTGGTATGAACCATTTTAGGTTTACTAGCCAAATAAAATAACAACTCAAACTCTTTTGGGGTTAATAAGACCTCACTGTCATAAATTTTGACTTGACGAGTCAGTTTATTGATCACAAGCCCGGGAAACTCTATCAAATTATGATCCTTCCCAATTACATTTAAACTTCTCTTAAGCATTACTTTAACTCAATACACTAGCTCTCTAGGACTAAAAGGCTATAAATTTATCCTTTTTACAGATTATCTTCACAAAATATACAGATCTGTTCTCTATAATGTAACCATAAACTTCTTTAAGGGGGAATTAAATTATGAAAAAGAAAATCATTGGTTATGTAGGAACAGCGTTAATTGCATTAAGTGCAATAGGAGGAGTTGCTATCGCAGGGGGGCTAGATAACTCCTAAGATGCAGATGCAAATGCATCCTCATCTAAACCTTCAGTGGTTACTGAAACAAACTCACAAGCTAAGTCTTCTAACCAGATAAATGACACAAAAAATCTCGAAGCAATGGATGAAACGATGGATAATTTAACTGAAGAAGATTTTAATCGGATGACGGACATGATGAATGAAAATGGTTTTGACCAAATGAACGAAATGATGAAATCTTTTGGTTGGGAAAACATGCAAGAAATGCATAATAATATGATGAACAATGTAGATTGGGAAGATATGCAAAAAATGCACGAATCTATGCACAACGGGAAGGGTTCTGATGGTATGATGGGCTCTGGAGGAATGATGGGCTCTGGCGGTATGATGAGGTAGTCTACCAAGTTACCCAATCGCCTTTCAAAAACAATATAAAAAAAGACCTGTTACAGAAGCTAACTAAAACCATGGAGCACTAGTGCGCCCATAGTTTTTTAAAAATTAAATTTCAAATACTTTCCTGTTAATACTAACCGTTGGCAGCAAAAATTATGATTGCTACTTCCTGTCGGGTTAATGTTTTATTACCTATAACAAAAAAGAACCTAGTTAAAAACTAATTTCTTTCCAATAAATCCCTTTTGTGCTTATATTCTTCCTCATTAATTTCTCCTTTGGCAAACCTCTCCTGCAATATTTTCAAAGCATCATTAGTCTCGCTGTCTTTTTTTAAAAAACCAGATATCCCATAACCAACTAAAACAATAATGCCTATCATAAACGCCCACATAAGTATTGTTCCAAAACCCATTCCATAACCATAACCCCAGTGCATCATTCTTAACTTCCTCCTTTTTTGTACCAAATATTTAGCTTAACTAATTATAACTAAATATTGTGTAAGACTTGTTAAGGATATATAAATATTTAAAAAACTAACGCTTCCTAGCAATAATTTTTTTTAAAATATCACCGCGGGAGAGGTTATCTACCTGCTCTACTCGCAAATTAGCTTTTTCCAAATTTTCTACTGTACGACGATTGATATTTACACCCACTAATAATCTAGTTAAGGAATTTAAGAGATCCATAGTTTCCCCTAGCACTAAATTTTCACTTCTCACATGCTCTATTAATATGATTTTACCGCCTTGTTTACAGACCCGACCAAGCTCCTTAAAACCCAAAACAGGGTTAGGCACTGAACAGAATACGCAAGTGGCTACTATAGTGTCGAATGTATTATCATCAAAGGGAAGTTCTTGAACATCTGCTTCAAGTAACTCCACCTTAGAATTTAACTTATCTGCTTGTCTAGCTGCTTTTTTTAGCATCTCACTGCTAAAGTCAATGGCAGTAACATTAGCTCCACCTTGAGGATAGAATTCTATGTTTTTTCCAGTACCAACGCCAACTTCTAATATTTCTCCATTTGCTTCTTGCCATATCATTGAACGCCATTTAGAAAGCATCATCTTTTCCATAGGGTATTCTAACCAATTGTAAACTCTAGCAAATCTATCATACCTACTTCTAATCTTTTCAGTATGCTGGACATCCTTCAATTAGATATTGCCCCCTTAGTTAATTAATTCTATATTATCATCTCACTTCTATATTTATTTTAATCCTCCATCAGACTAAATATCTATTTCAACAGGATCCTCATCTGTTTCTATTGTCTTCCACTCATACTCTTCCACATCGGAATCCACTATTTTCTCTATAGGCACTTTCATGTACTTGCCATGTGCAGTTACAGCTACATCGCCATTTTTTAAAAGAATTTCCCCTTCACCCTCAAACAATCTACTGGAATCCTTAGTAATCCTTCCCACCACTCGCAGTTCTTCATTGTCCCTGAAATTCCCCCATGTAATCTCCCAGGATAACTTTGATGCTCCTCAAGAGGTTTAAATATTGCCACAATTTCATTGTTATCTAACTCATAAAAAGACGCCTTCAGACCAAAGTTATTATCATAACCACATACTATGCATTTTTTCCCTATGGGCTGTTTTTTCTCAACTTTATGCTTCATAATCATCCCTCCCTAAGACAAGTAATACACAAAGAGCGCTCTACCAAACCCAATAGGACTTGATGGAGCGCCTTTATTATTAATTATTCCTTTTTCTCGTAAGTGCTCTGCCCTCCACATTCAGGACATTTGCGAGGTTTACATCTTCCTTCTCTCTCATTTCCACATTCAGTACAAACAAATACTGCCATCCATACCCCTCCTTATTGATAACTATTACTGTTAATTCTTGTGTATATTTTACACTCTTCAGAGGGACTTGTCAACTACTTCATCTCAGCTATAGTTTCTGCCAGGACTTTAACCATTCTCTCATTGTCTTGTTCAAATCCTATGGTCAATCTTACAAAAGTAGGATTGCCAAAAATATCTCCAGATCTGATTATTACTCCTTTTTTCAACATCCGCTGGAATAATTCTTTAGAATCTACACCCGTATCCACAAAAATAAAGTTTGTCTCGGTTGAAATTGGGTTCAATCCTATTTTTTGCAGCTCCGCCATTAAGTATTCTTTGCCAGCTTCATTTAATTTAACACTTTTCTCAACATGCTCTTCACTTTGTAAGCTAGCAGTTGCCGCTGCCTGAGCTATGTTATTCACATTAAAGGGCTCCCGCACTCTATTGATAAAATCAATAATGTCTGGTCTAGCAATTGCGTAGCCTACTCTCAAAGCTGCAAGACTATACATTTTGGAGAAAGTTCTCAATACAATAATGTTTTTACCTTTTTTTACTTCTGCAACGGAATCAGGGTTTTCTTCGCTACTGACATACTCGAAATAAGCTTCATCCATAATCAAGATTACATGCTCAGGAAGCTTCTCTAAGAAATTACTTAATTCACTAGCAGTAATTAATGTACCTGTGGGATTATTAGGATTACAAATATATACTAGCTTTGTCTTGGGTCCTATAGCCGCTGCCATCTTGTCCAAGTCGTGCTTATATTCTTCTGTTAAAGGAACTTCCACTGCTTTAGCACCACTTATTATTGCCGCTGTTTTATATTCTGAAAAAGATGGGTCTGCCATTACTATTTCGTCACCTTGGCTTAAATATGCTTTAGATATAAGCTTGATGAGTTCATTTGAGCCATTACCAAGGGCTAACTGGTCCATCTCCACATTTAACTTTTCACATAATAGCTGCTTTAAGTAGTAGCAGTTACCATCTGGATACATGTTTGCCTGTTGAATAGCTTTTTGCATGGCCTCCTGAGCTCGTTGGCTGGGGCCATAGGGGTTTTCGTTTGATGCCATTTTAATCACATTACTTATTCCCAGCTCCCGCTCCACTTCTTCAATAGGCTTTCCTGGCTGGTACGGAGTCAACTCCATCAAGTTTTTTCTCGCTAAATCTTTTCCTTCCATACTACACTTCCTTTCTGGGTTATAAGGGTTTGAAACATGTTTTCATTAAACATAAAGTTATCCCAATTATATCATAAAAACTATACAATAAAAGGGTTTACTATTGCACAAAATAGTAATGTATACAATATAATTAATTCCTTTTCTATTGAAACAAGGGCCATTTATGCTATAATTTTTTTATACTGTAAAAATGCAATTGCATTATCCGGAAAAATAAGTATATTCATCATAAGGGAGGAAAGTTAATGTCTTACGTCAGTGAGTTGCTTGAGCAAGTTAAACAACGAAATGCCAATGAGTCTGAGTTCCACCAGGCTGTAGAAGAAGTATTGGAATCACTGGAAGTTGTTTTAGAAAAAAACCCCCAGTATATAGATGCTGGTATTATGGAGCGTCTAGTAGAGCCTGAAAGACAAGTAGTTTTTAGGGTGCCATGGGTGGATGATAATGGCAAAGTCCAAGTAAACCGAGGCTTTAGAGTACAGTATAACTCTAGTATTGGACCCTACAAAGGCGGTATCCGCTTTCACCCTTCGGTTAATCTGAGCATTATTAAATTCTTAGGATTTGAGCAAATCTTTAAAAATTCCTTAACAGGCCTGCCTATCGGTGGCGGCAAGGGTGGCTCTGACTTTGACCCAAAAGGTAGATCCGATAATGAAATTATGCGCTTTTGCCAAAGTTTTATGACTGAACTATATAGGCACTTAGGTGCAGACACTGATGTCCCCGCTGGAGATATTGGTGTAGGAGCAAGAGAAGTGGGCTACATGTACGGTCAATACAAGCGCATTAGAAACGTATACGAAGGAGTATTCACAGGGAAGGGCCTAACATATGGCGGTTCCCTTGTACGAAAAGAAGCTACAGGATACGGTCTTGTATATTTTGTTGAAGAAATGTTAAAAGCCAAAGGTGATTCCTTCAAAGGAAAGCGAGTAGTTATTTCCGGTTCTGGAAACGTGGCGATTTATGCGGCTAGAAAAGCGGAAGAACTTGGTGCTAAGGTAGTTGCCTTTTCTGACTCTAACTCATACATTTGCTGTGAAGATGGTGTTAACTGTGACATAGTACAACAGTTAAAAGAAGTAGAAAGACGACGTATTAGAGAGTACAAAGACCGAGATGCAAAAGCATCAGTACATGAAGGTTGCTCTGGTATTTGGTCAACTAAGTGTGATATTGCACTTCCATGTGCTACTCAAAATGAGTTGCAAAAAGAAGATGCCGAGATGTTAGTTAAAAATGGGGTTATAGCTGTAGCCGAAGGTGCAAACATGCCTTGTACTCCTGAAGCTGTTGAGGTTTTCCAGAAAAACAACGTACTATTTGGCCCCGGAAAAGCTGGTAACGCTGGTGGGGTTGCCACTTCAGCTCTTGAAATGGCTCAGAATAGCATGCGTTATTCTTGGACCTTTGAGGAAGTTGATGCCAAGCTACAACAGATCATGAAAGACATCTATCACAGTGCAGCAACAGCTGCAAAAGAGTACGGTAAGGAAGATGATTTAGTGACAGGAGCAAATATTGCAGGCTTCCTAAAAGTTGCAGAAGCTATGAAAGCTCAAGGAGCAGTATAAACGTAGAAAAACAACAAAAGCCAGCGCTTGCTGGCTTTTTTCTTTTTAAAAAGGGATATTAAATTTGTCAAAATACCAATCATCGGTTCTCTTCCTCTTTTTTAATAGCTCTTCTCTTTTCCCCCACACATTTGCCTTATCCAATTCAAATAAGTTGTTACTTAAAGTTCCTCTTTTGGCAACCTTATTCACTACCTGAAGTAGCCTTCTTCGATTAAAATGACAGATTGCCATCCATAACAAATTATAATCTATATCTTCGTATTTCACCTTATATGGATGTTTAGTACGAAATACATGCTCTACTCTGGTATCTGGTGTTACCAAAATCCTATATCCCAAAAGCCATAGTCGAATAGAAAACTCAATGTCTTCAAAGCCCCAGCTTAAAAAGTTATCCTCAAAGCCCCCGATTTTTTTGAAAATCTCCCTATCTACAGCTACGCATCCTCCTGGAGCCACTGGTACCTCTGTTATTTCTTTAGGCTGTGGTAGCCACGTAAAGGATAGATCTTTATCTAAGGTTACACCATACCCCACAACTTCCTCAGCCCCTACAGCACCAATCCCAGGTACCACTGCTGCAGCAGAATTTTCTTTTAAAGAGTTAACAAGTTTAGAAATCCAATCCTTATGACTAAACAACAGGTGCCCATCACAAAATATAAGAATACTTCCCTTAGCTGACCACGCCCCTTTGTTGCGAGCTCTGCTAGGACCTATACCTGGTGACTTCAACAAGTTAACCTCCCACGGAAACCTGTCTCTACCATCTCCATTTAAGAAATGGCAACTATCGTCAGTAGAGGCATCATCTACAACAATAACTTCTAAATCTCTGTCCTGATAAACCTCTGCCAAGGATATTAACATTTTCTCTAAGTGGGGACTCTCATTTTTGCATGGTATCACAATGGAAACAGTTGTTTTTTCCACACAAAATCCTCCTTTATACTGTTCTAGTATAAAGGAGTATGCTAAAAAGCGTTTCAAATGCCTCTAATATTAATGACTTGTAACTTTTTTATAGGTTTCTAAATAGTCTAGCCACTCTGAATAGACCTCTTTTTTCCTGCGCTGGCGTTCTTGATCGATTAAGTGGTTTAAAAAATCTAGCTCTTCCCGATTCATTTTTTCAATCTCTTTTCTAAACTTGCTAACTCTTTTTGTCTCATGTACAATTCTAACTGACATGTTATGTAAAGCACTCCTTTTGCCCGCGTTTTCCTAACAATTTTCAACAAAGCATAGCTAAAACCTCTTTGTAAAATGTGCCAACGAGCTACAGGAGTCCTTTATTAGCCATATTTATACATCACACCAAAGCCACCCCGTGGATTTTTCCACTCGATATTATCAAACAGGCAGCCATACCGACAGGTACCGCATTCAACACAGCCCTCATATGCCACCTTGATTTCATTATCTTCCCAATCGTAAACCTTAGCAGGGCAAATATAAGTGCACCACTTTTTTTCACATTTTTCCCTACAAACGTCCTCATCTTTTATTCTAATATGGGTTTGGTTATCCGGTTGAAACCTTATTAAGAATAACTTATCTTCAATTTTCATCCCATCACCCTCCAAGCTCTGAAAAGATCCTTTGAAATATTATATAGAGATCGCTCTTTTTTTACTTTTCTTATTATCTTCTGCTGTTTCTCCCGCTTTGGAGTACTATCTACTGTTGTCAGCTCTTTAGCAGCATAATTTAACAGCCCTGGATAACTAGTAAAAAAGTGTGGATTTGCTTCAAAAAAGCTCCCTGCATGTCTGTACTTTTTAAGGTCTTTTAAAACAAAACTGTCTTCTAATTTCTTTTTGTATTTTGAGAGTACTTTTACTGAATAATCCTCCTGCTCCTTAGCTTCAATCACTGTTTCCGCAGCAAACCTACCTGAAGTCATGGCAAGATTTGAGCCCTCCCTATGGAAACCATTACAGAGCATGGCAGCGTCCCCTACTATCATCAAGCCATCTGCATATAGTTTGGGTACATAGTCGTAGCCACCCTCTGGTATTAGGTGCGCTAGATACTCCTTAATCTCACCGCCCTGGAGTAGTGGTTTTACCATGGGATGCTTCTTCATGTGTTCCAACAGCTGGTAAGGGGCTATGCCGTTTTCCGCAACTTGTGAAAGAATTGCCCCTACTCCAACTGAAAGGGAATCCTTATTAGTGTATATGAATCCTGTTCCTAACATGCCTAAAGTATTGTTTCCCACTAGTTCTATCGTGGCACCCTGGTCTCCCTCTATATTAAATCTATCCTCAATTACCCCCTTTGGCAAAGCAATATTTTCTTTAACTGCTACAGCAATCTTATCTGTAGCTATATGCTTCTGTAATCCAGCCTTTTGGGTTAATAGTGAATTTACACCCTCCGCACAGATAACCACATCAGCGTGAAGGTCTCCTTGATCTCTCCCCGTCCTAACTCCAATTACCTTGTCCCCATCATATAAGAATTCCTCTACTACAGTTTCTGTAATCAGGAGAGCGCCTGCTTCCACAGCTCTATCCGCAAGCCATCGATCAAATCTACCCCTAATCACAGTAAAGTTATTATATGGCTCTTCTCCATAATTCTGAGTCTTATACCCCATAGTTACAGCAGAATCCTCATCCAACACCCACACCCTTTGTTCAACTAAGTGCCTTTCTAGGGGAACATCATCTGCCTTCCAAAACTCAGGAAACAATTCTTCTGTAGGTTGTCTGTAAAGAACTCCGCCCATAACATTTTTAGCTCCTGGATGATCTCCCCGTTCAATCATAACCACATTAAGACCGGCCTTAGCCATTGTATATGCTGCTGCTATTCCAGCTGGCCCAGCCCCAACCACAATAGAGTCAAATTTTTCAGTCATAAAAGCCACCTCCTATATCCGTTTTTTAAATTCCTCAGTTATAGCTGGTACTACTTCACTTAAGTCCCCTACTATGCCATAAGTGGCAACCTTAAATATCTCCGCATCAGGGTCTTTGTTCACCGCTACAATAATATCTGATGACTGCATTCCAACTAAATGCTGAATCGCTCCTGAGATGCCCAGGGCAAAGTATACTTTGGGCCTAACAGTAACTCCTGTTTGTCCCACTTGATGCTCCACAGAAATCCAGCCAGCATCTACAGCGGCCCTTGAAGCTCCCAGCGTCCCACCTAATGTGTTTGCTAAATCTTGAAGGAGTTCCATATTTTCTTTTTTCCCTACTCCTCTTCCCCCAGCTACAATTATTTCAGCTTTGTCCAAGTAGACTCCGCTTCCTCTTTCTTTTACCACCTCTACTACCCGGGTTAATATGTCCTCTTCTTTTAAATCTAGGTTTTCCTGAATTATATCACCACTTCTAGACTCATCCGGTTTAGGCATCTCAAATACTCTAGGCCGCACTGTAGCCATTTGAGGCCTGTGATGGCGACATAAAATAGTTGCCATAATATTGCCCCCAAAGGCAGGTCGCGATTGAAGGAGATATCTAGATTCATCCTCCACGTCCAATACAGTACAGTCTGCTGTAAGCCCTGTCTCTACTACTGTGGCAACAGACCCTGCTAAATCCCTCCCTAAGCTTGTAGCTCCTATAAGGAAAATTTCAGGATTGTATTTATTCACTAGGCTTACTACTCCATGAGTGTATGCCTGGTTACGGTAATCTTTTAACACCGAATCTTCAATAAAGTACACCTTATCTGCCCCATAGTGAAAAGCCTGTTGAGCAATCCCCTGCACATCTTCCCCCAAAACAATTGCCGCTACTTCAGTACGTAATTTATCTGCTAGTCTTCTGGCTTCACCCATTAGCTCCCAAGAAACAGGGGCCACTTCCCCCCTATTGTGTTCAACAAAAACCCAAATACCCTTATAGCGCTCCAACTCTTTATGTATTTCATGAGCTTTTTCTTTCTGAATCTCTACTTTCTCTGCTTCCTTCTGTGACATTTCCTTTGGTGGCTTGTCCACTTCCAGGGCCTCAGTAGGGCAAACTTCTTCACATGCGCCACAATCTGTACAGCGTTCTCCGTCTGCATCAACTATTCCGTCTTTAAGGGTAAGTACATCAAAGGGACATGCCTCCAAGCAGAGACCACAGCCAATACATTTTTCTTTGTATATTTTTACTACCAATCTAAGCACCTCCTCACAACTAATCTATCTATCTGCTATTATCTTGGTTTTTAGCAATTTATTTACTAATTTAGACGCTACTTCTTGGATATCACTTTCACTATTCCCCAGTATCTCTCCTTGCTCAGGCTCAGGTGGCGGAAATATTTTGCGCACTGTGGTTGGAGATCCCTTTAAGCCAATCTTCTCTCCGTCAATCTCCAAATCATCGCTGGTCCAACGCTTAGGCTTGTACCTTGCCGATTTAATTAAATTTGGTAAGCTAGAATAGCTGAGCTCGTTAATATCTTTTAATACCGTTAACAATGCTGGCATCTTTGCTGCAACCACTTCTTGACTGCCTTCTAATTTACGAGCAACTGTTATTTCTTCCTCCTCTAGGTTTACACCCTTAATTTCCATGACATAGGTCAGTTGAGGAATCCCCAAACGCACTGCGATTCCAGGCCCAACTTGGGCTGTATCACCATCAATAGCCTGCTTGCCGCATATAATCAAGTCTATAGGTTCTTTTTCTTGTATTTTTTTTATGGCTTGAGTGATCACATAACTAGTAGCCAGTGTATCTGAACCAGCAAATGACCGATCAGTAATTAAGATAGCTTCGTCAGAACCAAAAGCAATGGCTCGCCGCAGAGCTTCTTCTGCCTGAGGCGGACCTAAACTGATTATTGTTACTTTTCCTCCATATTTGTCCCTTAACCGGACTGCCTCTTCTACCCCGTGGATATCGTAAGGGTTAACAATAGATGGAACTCCCTCGCGCACTAGAGTATTTGTCTTTGGATCTACTCTAACTTCTGTTGTATCAGGTACTTGCTTTATACAAACCACAATATGCACTTATTAATCACTCCAGTCTAACCAGTATTTTTTTTAGTTTAAGGACTTTTACTAGTTTTTATTCAATGAATAAAAACAGAGCTGACGTGAAAACACGTTCAGCTCTGTTCGATTCACTTCTTAACCTTTGCCGTTTATCCTAGGGACACATATTTGCTGACCTATATCAATACGATCAGGGTGCGTTATGTCTGGATTAGCGGCTAATATGGCATCTACAGTAGTACCAAACCGTTGGGCTATCTTGAACAGCGTATCTCCCTTTTGCACCACATAAATAGTAAAGCTAGGCGGACATACTGTAGGCTTTGGCGTTGGAGTTGGTTTTGGTGTAGGCGTTGGAGTTGGTTTTGGTGTTACTGGGAGAACTACATCTGTAACAATCTCCAGTTGTACGCTCTCTGTAACCTTCACGAAAATTGCAACTACTGCTGTTTGCCTTTTAAAATTATCCGGCTTACCTGGAATTGGATCATAGGCTATATACTCTACCTCTGGATAAATTTGCAGGTTTAATCCGGGCATAGCTCCTGGGATATCCACAAATGTAGTAAATTGTTCTACTACGCTTTGCTCAAATATAGCATCATCTGTTTTCCGAACATAGTAGATTTGCTTTTTCAGAACCCCTTCGACTATCACCTTATCCTTTATAATAGTAGTATCTCTACGCTTAATTTCTATAGTAGCATCTGTTTCGATAATCTTCTTAACAGGGTGGTCAAACTCAATGTCTTCAGTAATTGTAGTCTGTCTCTGTGCTTCACCAACTACTGATTCAACTTTAAGTAAATCTCTAAATACCTCAACGTCAGGACCAATTACATCGGTTACTACTTCAATCTGCAGCTCTTCTGTTACCTTTACAAATACAGCTAAAATAGCTGTTTGCCTTGCTCCAGCAAAACCTTCTTTAGGCGAACCATTTCTCAGATCATGGGCTATATGCTCAATATCTATATACACCTGAGCATTCATACCCGGCCTAGCACCTGGTACGTCAACGTGTGCTGTAAATCGTTCATCTACCCCAAATTCAAATAACCTGTTAGTATTTTGCTCTACATAGAAGATTTGCTTGTGCAGATTACCCTCCACGATTACTTTGTCATTGACAATTGTCGTCTCTACATCTTCTACTCTAGCTGTTACGTCTTTAATCTTTTTTGCCGTTCTAGGGAATTGTATGTCTTTTACCAAGGCAACTTGCTCTTCATCTTCGCCAATTACACTTTGCACCTTTAATAGTTCCCGAACAATATCAAGTTCAACATCTTTTGGCGGAATTACGTCTGTAATAACTTCTAGTTGTACTGTCTCAGTAACCTTAACAAACACCTCAATTACTACAGTCTGTCTCCACACATCAATCACAGGTGATGGTGTTGGTGTTGGCGTTGGCGTTGGTGTTGGTGTTGGTGTAGGTGGCTTAGTTGGTGGATGAGACGGCTTCCAAAACTCAGGTTTTTCTGATCCGCGATGATGTTTATGCTTTATTGGATCGTGTCCAATAAACTCAATTCTCACATCTTCCTGAGTATTCATTCCAGGCCTAGCTCCAGGAATATCTACGTGAGCTACAAATTTTTCTTCAACCGTCTTCTCAAATACTTTATTAGTTTCCTCTTCCACATAAAATATTTGCTTATGAATGGTTCCTTCAACTATTACCTTATCCCTTATCACTTCAGTGCTGACATCCCTAATGTCTGCAACCACATCCCATATCTTTTTTACATCTCGATCAAACTGCACATCATTGACAACTGACACCTGTGTGGCTTTTTCGCCGATAACATTTTCTACTTTTAATAACTTCCTCACAATGTCTAAATCATGATTAACCATGCAGACTAACCTCCTTTCATGTTATTCAATAAATTATATGCTGCAAACTTATATATGTGTCTCCCTCCTTCCAAAATTTATATCTATATACACTTTATTCTATGTGTAAATAACTTTTATGTGATTACTTGGCTTCTTATATATCTACTCCTGAAAATAGTTGTCTTAGTACTATGCGAGAAAAAAAATTAAAAGTTCTCGATCATAATTTTTACTTTACACGAACACTATTTATGCATACCTCATAATATGATATTGAGATTTAGGATATTAAATCCAAAAAATTTATTTGAGGAGGTATAAGAAAATATGAGTGATGATGTTAAATATGATGGCTTCAAGCCACCACGCCCACCACGTCCAACACCTACTCCTACACCTACTCCTACACCGCCTGTGACACCAGGGCCGTGTCCAATAGTTGACGGTGTACCGGTATGCCCTCCACCTGTTGAAATTGACATTATAAAGGTTAAAAAGGTGTTTGAAGAGGCAAAAAATGTTCAGGTTGAAGAAGTACCACTTGAATTTGAAGTGGAAGACTTTGTTCCATGCACTCTAGAAGCAGAATGCGTATCTGTAAGAGTTATTGAACAAGAAAGTGTAATATTAAAGAGTGGCATAATAAGGGTAACTGCTACTCTAGAGGTTACAGTCAGACTAAATGGCATGTTGGAGACTGAGCAATTCGAAATCGAAAAGAGGTTTAGGTTAAATCGATCTGGTGAAGAAGGATTAGACATTCAGAGCCATATCTACCCAGAATGTCTTAAAGCAGTTATTACTGATGAAGAAGTAGACGAAGATGAGTCTGTGGTAACAGTTATCGCCTGCGTGGGCATCATGATTGTACTTAAGTTAGAAGCTGAGGTGCAACTCATGGTTCCAGTGTACGGCTATCCACCGCAGCCACCTCGCATCGAGCCGCTTCCAGATAATGGTGTGTGTCCTCCCGACTTCGAACCCGTGTGGCCTCCTTACCCACCTCAAACCAGAGGGGGAAATGGTAAAAACAATGGCGGAAATGGCGGATGTTCTGGCTGCTAAAGAATTAGAAAGAGAGGCTTTGAGATTTTCTCAAGGCCTCTTTTTTTACCAAAGGATGTGACAATTTAATGAAAGAGGTAAATTCAAAGGCTCGTATTAACAGTCCGGTAATCGGAGTACTCGTTCGTAAAAGTAAAATTATAAAATTTAAAAACCAAGCCCCCGATATTACTCTAGAGAGGTTAAACAGAGCTAACAAAGAAGTTAAAACAACTCTTTATTTTTTTTCAATCCAAGATGTTGATTTACAAAAGAAAAAAATATCCGGAGTCTATTATGATGAAAGCAAAAAGTTATGGGTAAATAAAAAATTTCCTTATCCTGATATTGTATACCGAAGGGGGTATGTAGCTAAACCCAAGTGGGGTATACTGTATGAGTTTGAAAAACAGCAAAAGAAATTGAATATACCTACACTAAATTATAAGTACGGCTTTAATAAGTGGCATGTATACCAAAATCTAAAGCAGCATAGCCAGTTCTTACCCCACCTCCCTCATACTGTTTTATATAATACACCTGACGATTTAAAAAACATGTTTAATATCTCAAAAAAACTTTATTTAAAAGCTTGTAGTGGTGGCCGTGGAAGACAGGTTATGCGGGCTCTGCAGCTTCCCGATGGAGGTTACCAGGTTAGTTATTTCACTGATGGTCTATATACTTATAAATCAAAAAGCTTTCATGGCCTTTTGCAGAAAATCCACACTTTTTTTGCAGGGAGAAAGTTTATAGTCCAAAATGCAATTGATTTAATTACCGTTAATAATAGTATCGTAGACATGAGGGCTGAAGTGCAAAGAGACGGCAATGGAGAAATAACAATTGCAGCAATCCCTATTCGCCTTAGTAATGAAAACTCTCCTATTACCGCTCACGCCTCAAGCTATACTTTTGAACATTTCTTTGAAAACTTTATGCAGTATTCTAAGGAAGAAATTCTAACTTTGAAAGACAGAGTAAATAATTTTTTAAAGCTAGCCTATGAATGTATCGAAAAATCCTATGGGCCAAGTGGGGAAATTGGGATAGATATAGGCATGGACAAAAATAGCCACCTATGGTTTATTGAGTGTAACTCTCGCTCTTTAAAGGTGTCCATGTTTAATGCATACGACGAGAGTACAATCGGCAATTCATTTAGAAATCTGTTAGAGTATGCTGAGTTTTTGCATAGTAATAAACAAAGGTAGCTTTTGGCTACCTTTGTTTCATTATTGGAAGGTGGAGCAAATCCTTAAAGCCCTTTGCCAGTTCACTATACTTCCCTGCCAAAGCAGTGTCTTGCTCTAATTTATCCAACTGTTCTTTTACCCTTTTCGTAAGTGAAGGTTCCCACCTCTTGAGTCCAACTTTATAGGAATTTAGCATGGGCAACGCCTTTGCATCCACTGTTTGCTGTAAATGCCAGCGGAAAGTTTCAGCAAGAATTCTAACACCTTCCAATAATTCCTTGTAACGATCACCATGGTTCTTTTCCAATTCTCTATATTGAGTAATAAATTTCCCCAGCTTTACAACATTCCAATAAAATACTACTGACATGGCAGGAACTAACAACACTTCTATTGTAGGGTGCTTTTCAGAAAAATAAAGATAGCTTTTTAGCTTATCCTCAGTTCCCCTTCCTATGGGATGATTCTGATGATAGCATGCAATTTCCTTTGCATTATAAAAGCTTGCCCCCGCTAAATGCAATCGATATCCCAATTCCCAGTCTTCCATCCATGTTCTCAGTTTCTCATCAAATAGACCTGCTTCTTCTATCAGCTCTCGAGACAATGATATGCCATTTGTAATAAATAAAAACCAGGGAGTAGCCATTTCTTCGAGATTTTTGCCGTACACTTTCTGAAGCCGATCATACCAACTAGAAATCTCATATCCATGCTTCAACCCACTGTGGTCTATAACTTCTTCTTTTGATAAGAGGCGCACTACACCTTTTTTCTTCATTGGTTTACAAGTACTGCTTGTTTGCATAGTTGTTCTTTCACATTTGCGCTCTTGTTTCTTTGAGAATTTAGGGTAGTAATGGGAAAATATTTTTTGCCCATTGCAGTGAGTGTTGATGACCATTTTATCTCTTTCATGGTACCTTAAATGGCCTTTTATAAAATCCCTGCCTACTAGCATTTCATCCAGGAATATAATCACCCTACCCTTTGATGCCTTTACCCCCCTATTCCGTGAATATGCTGCTCCTCTATTAACCTCATTATTTAGGACCCTTAATTCAAAGGGAGGTTTCATTTTCTCCAATAACTTTGCTGTATTATCCTTAGAATTATCATTTACTACAATAACCTCATAAGCATCCGAGGAAACACTTTGCTTGTATAATGACAGTAGAGTTAGCTCAAGCAGCTCCGCCCTATTGTAGGTTGGAATAATTACACTTACATTCTTTACAAGCTTATTCATTCTTACATCTCCTCTATGTATTTTCTAAGGTTTTATTTTTTTCATGTTTATTGTAAAAATCAATTGCTTTCTTTCTCCACTTGCTTTCTAACTGTTTTGCTTTTGTTTTATAACCTTTTCTAATGTATGTCATATATTTTCTTAAGTTTGCTTTATATGGAATTATATCAAGCATATATACCGAAAGTGCTGTCAGCTCAGGATCTGAAAAGCCATGTCTTTTATAAATATGACAGAGATTAATGGCAGTTTCATCAAGTTTATTTTTTTTATTATATGGATGCTCTTGATGGTATCCCACTTTTTTATTTATACTGATAAAAGACAAGCCAAGTTTATTCAAACGATAACCAAGTTCCCAGTCTTCTAAACCCCATTTAACAAAATTTGTATCAAATCCGCCTACCTTATTGACATACCCCCTTTTTACAGAAACACACCTGGTGATAAATAACATCCAAGGCGCAACATCAGTTTTTCTTAATTCCCTTTCTAACCTTTTGCTTATATTAAGTGGAGGTGAGTGCTTTTCTATTATGTGAAAATTTTTATTTATATCCTCCGGTTTTAGAAGGGGAACATTGTTATCCTCCTCCCCCCAAAAACTTTCTTTCCATAAACCTATCGGCTCTAGCATATGATGCATTTCCTGTTTTTGCTGGTCGTTAAATCCAGAATAATACTGAGTGTAGGCTTTCTCCCATGCATTAGGAATTCCAGATATGATAGTATTGCGATACTTACGATGGTAATCGTGAAATATTTGTATAAATTCAGGACAGACAATAAAGTCAGAATCGCAGAAAATAAGGTGCTGTCCTTTTGCAAGTGAAATACCTTGATTTCTTGCATGCGACCTTCCAGAATTTATACCTGTATTAGTATACACTAAGTTGTATGATGCCCTAAAGTCTGTTACAACTTCTTTGGTATTATCAGTAGAAGCATCATCAACAACAATTACTTCAAACTCATCTTTTTTATAAGTTTGCAAATTAAAAGAGGTAAGTGTTAATAATAATTGTTCAGCCCGATTATAAGTTGGAATAATAACACTAAATTTTTTACTTATTTTAATTACCCCCATTCATCTTCTTTGATAATGCAATAAAACACATTCCGTTAATAAACCTTTGCTAATTTTAGTGTCTTCTTTAAAGATCTAATATCGACCATTATATGGTCAAAACATCCAGGAACGTCAATGAAGTCAGGCGGTCGTTTCCCCTCACCTAATAAAAAATAATAATCTATATCAACATGATTGCTTAACACCCAATATAACGGCACTACCCACCTTGGTGAAAATATTTCAATTACTTTTGTGTTAGCGTTACAAAAAACTAGGTTTGTTAACCCAGCACCATGGGCACTTACTATTACTTTGGCTTTATTAAATAGTTCTGCTTGCTCTAGCACAGACATTCTTTCTAATATGACAACTTTAAAGCCTAGTTTCTTTAGGATTGATCTTATGCTTTCTTCATTTAAAATATTTCTATACTTTGCATGCTGCCTACTGATATATATCTTTTCATAGCCCTCAAACTTATTTGATTTATTAAGAAACTTGTTTCTAATAAAGTCGCATGCCCACTTTGGCATTTGACCATTATATCCTGATGAAGATGCTACTACTAATTTACTAACTCTTAGATGAAAGTTTTCGTCCGCTTCAATAATTTTATCTGAATCGATTCCTAATAAATTAAGTGTTTCATCCTGAAAAGGCTGTTTTATACCATTTCTATTAATTATGTATTTATCAACTGTTATCCCTTTCATAGATAGCAGTTTTATACGCGGAAGAACATCAAACATCCAATGATAATAGTTTTGACTCGCACAAAAAGTGAGTGCTAAAATTCTTTCGTCTATGTCTTCAATTTCTGGCAGGTTTTCGTACTGAAAAATTGGATGTTGTTCAGGTTCCACAGTTAATACTACTCCATATTGAATAGAAGCATCCCATAAAAGCTTATTATTTGATGTTATTACATATCCGTGATGTCCTACTACTCTTCCTTGAGTTATCTCTGAAACAAATTCATTAGGTGGTTGATTAAAGTAAGATCTGATAAATTCCCACGGAACCTTTGAATAGATACTTTTAGGCATTCTCTTTTTTCTTTTATGTTCAAACTCAAATTCATAAAATACATTCCTTAAGCTTTGAGTGTTACCTTTAGATATATGATAATCAACAGTTTTATAATAAAGTCCATTCGGCGGAAGGCATCTATTTAAATCAATATTCATTTATACCCATCCCTCCTTCAAAATCAATTTATTTTATTTCGGAATGCTCGATTATCCATTTCAAAGGGATTTGGGTATTGGTCTTTTAAAAGATGAGAATTTCTGAAGTTTATTCTCGCAGAACTCTTGATTTTTTCACCATTTTTGTAATACTTATAGGACCACTCTCTATCCAAGAAAAATTTTTCTTTAAAATTTTTCAACTCATTCAAATAATTTAACCTTAGTTTATTAATAATTTTCTTTTGAGAAGGGACTAATTCATTGATTTTATAAGTTAAATGCGTATCGACATGAGAAAAGTGGAAGAAAATTAATTGCTCATTATTTATTCTGTACTCACCATTTTCATTTTTGAAAAATTGTCTTTCATCCAAATTCCAAAACCCAACATTATAACCAGAATGCTTTAAAGAATGAACAGGAAAGTAGCATTGCGCAAAATCAAGCCATTTTTGATCTAGAAAAAGTCCCTTTCGAAAGTCAATATAACTATATTTATCACATCTCCTAGACCACCATGAAAGAAATTCTTCTGAATCTAACCCTCTCTTAATGCCTATAAACCCAGCATTATAAAGACCGTAGTCTCGATATCTTAAAATTAATTCTTCATTTAAACTCTCAGGAAAAAAAATGTTGTGTGGGGTAAATATTATAGAATATTGATTTAGCAAGTTTTTTAAATTATAAAAAGGGGCGTATACTCTTACATCGCTATCTAAATATATAAATTGGTCTTTGCTTGGATATTTTTTTAATAAGTATTTTAAGAACTGACCTTTACACGCACAGCTGCCTTCATAAATATTATATTGAAAAATAAAGCTATAGAAATTCTCAAAACCTATATCTTTTGCTAATACAATTTCGTCAAAATATTTAAAATCATCAAGTTCACTGGGAATTTCTTCTTCAACCAGACAAACTACAATAATACAATCTTGCATCTGTTGTTTTGCAGACTTTGCCAAAACCATTGTTTTATATAAATAATTGGAAGTAGTTATAGTTCCTATTATCATATGGTCACCTCCGCAAATTAATTGCTTATTTTCTTCTACTATGATATGCAAGTACCTAGAAACTAGTGTTTATACATTTAATGTATTGTGCCAGTGCCACTTCCATGCTGTTTCAACTATGTCCTTTAATGAATGCTTTGGTCTCCACCCTAAATGACTTTGAATTTTTTCTGAAGTAGAAATAAGCATTGGCGGGTCCCCCTCTCTTCTGGCTTTATACTCAGCATTAACTTCTTTGCCTGTAACACGTTCACACGTCTTAATCACCTCGTTTACTGAATACCCCTGCTGATTGCCCACATTATAGCACTCGTTACTATGATTGTTATTTATCAGACTTTGTAAGGCTAGAACATGCGCCTCAACCAAGTCATTTACATGAATAAAGTCCCTAATACAAGTACCATCCTTAGTTGGATAGTCGTCACCATAGACTGCTATCCTGTCTTTTTTTTCCAGTAAATGAAGTAAAATGTTAGGAATTAAGTGGGTCTCTGGGTTATGATGCTCCCCTATAGCTCCGGAAGGGTCCGCACCAGCAACATTAAAGTATCGCAGTAAGATGAATTTTAGCTGATATGCATGGGACAGGTCTCTGATAATTTGCTCAACAATTAATTTAGTTTTCCCATAAGGGTTTATGGGATTTGTACTACATGTTTCATCAATCTGCTCTACCTGAGGGTTTCCATATACTGCACATGAAGATGAAAAGACAAGCTTATCCACTTTATGCTGCAACATTAATTTCAATAAGCAAATTGATGCTGCCACATTATTTTCATAGTATTTAATTGGATTTATAACAGATTCTCCCACATAACAATTTGCAGCAAAGTGGATTACACATTTAATGTCAAAGTCAGAAAAAATATACTCCACTATTTGTTCATCTTTTATATCCCCTTGAATAAACACAGCTCTCTTATCAACTGCTGCTTTGTGCCCAGTAGAAAGATTATCTATTACAACAACCTTGTACCCTTGGTCTACAAGAGTTTTAACAGTATGACTCCCTATGTATCCTGCCCCTCCCGTCACCAATATCATAGTAATCAACCTCCCCTACTGCTATAGCTATTCACAGCTAGGCACCTATGCTACTTAAATTATCTTCCCCTCCAGGTCTTGTAACACTTATTTCGCAAAGGGAATACGATATAGTAATTATTACATTTTACAATTCTGAGATTAAAAGGAGAGGAGCACTTTTGAAAAAATCTACTATAGGCGTTGTAGGTGGTTTAGGACATATTGGATTAATTCAAGCTGCATGCTTAGCTAAGCTAGGGTATAACGTAGCAGCCTATGATATTAACTCAGAAAAGATGACGGCTATCTTGAATGGAACCATGCCTTTTCAAGAACAAGATCTGACAGAATTGGTTATGGAGACTATAAACAGTAATTTACTCACATTTACACCTAGAATAAGCGATTTACAAGAAGCTGAGATAGTATTCATCTGTGTGGGAACACCTTCTTTACCAAGGGGCGAAGCAGATCTATCTCAAGTCTACGCAGCAGTAAAACAGATAGCACAGAATAGAGAAAAGCCTTGCCTTGCAGTAATTAAAAGCACTGTCCCAGTGGGTACATCTCGTAAATTAACCCAGTTTATAAAGGAAAATAACCTTTCAGACAAAGTAACCATGGTATCTTGTCCTGAATTTCTTCGCGAGGGCTCAGGAGTAAAAGACTTTTGGGAACCGGCCAGAATAGTTGTTGGAGCCGAAGAGAGGGAAGCCGCAGACAAGGTCGCTCAGTTGTATGCACCACCAGGAGTTCCAGTAATAACAACTAGCTGGGAGAATTCCGAACTAATAAAATACGCCAGCAATGCTTTTTTGGCAACTAAAATTTCTTTTATCAATGAAATATCCCTCTTATGTGAAAGTATCGGAGCTGATGTGAGGACTATTAGCAAGGGGATTGGGCTTGATCCAAGAATTAACCCTCACTTTATTGAAGCAGGTGTCGGGTTTAGTGGCCCCTGTCTTGAAAAAGATTTGAAATCTCTAATAGCTCAATTTCAAGAAGTACAAAGAAATCCTCTTATACTAGAAGCTGCCTTAGAGGTTAATGAAGCACAGCGCCAAGGCGTAGTAGAAAAACTACAGAAACACCTAGGTTCTTTAGCGGATAAAAATATTGCTGTCTTTGGCATGGCCTTTAAACCGGAAACTGATGATGTACGAGATTCCCATAGCTTGCCAATTGTCAAGCACCTTCTTGCTCTAGGGGCAAGTGTAACTGTCAGCGACCCTTGGGTAAGTAGCCCTAAGCAAGGAAGGATCTCTGAAGCTGAAATCGCTGGGGTAAAATGGATCTCCTCACCCTTTGAAGCTGCTAAAGATAAAGATGCTGTTTTAATTTTAACTGCATGGCAGGAATATAAAGACTTAGATTTTAAAAAGCTTTGCGCCAGCATGAAAAATCCTTTGATTGTTGATGGGAGAAATATTTTCGACAAAAAAAGTATGGGGGCTTTAAAAATTAATTATGTGGGGGTAGGAATATGAGGTATCTAATAACAGGAGCCGCTGGCTTTATTGGTTCTCATCTTTGCACAGCATTACTAGCTCAAGGAAGTGAAGTATGGGGAATAGATGATTTGAGTCAAGGAAATATGGATAGATTAGAGCATCTTAAAGACCACCCCCGCTTCCATTTTACAAAGAGCTGCATATCCAAAGCAGGGCTACTAGAAGAAGTTATAAAAAAAGTTGATGTAATATACCATATGGCGGCAGTGGTAGGGGTTAAGCGATATGTAGAGGAACCGGTGAGGGTAATTGACGTAAATGTATGCTTTACTTCTCGCCTATTTGAACTGGCATGGCAATATGATAAAAAAGTAGTTTTCACTTCCACATCTGAAGTATATGGAAAAAATAGCGATATTCCCTTTCGTGAAAGTGCAAACCGTGTTTATGGTCCCTCCACCAAAGATAGGTGGTGCTATGCTATATCAAAAACTGCAGCTGAACATCTATGTCTAGGCTACATCAAAAAGGGGCTTAGAGCAGTAATAATTCGATACTTTAATGTATATGGACCTCACGCAGATACTTCCGCTTACGGGGGTGTAGCGACCCGTTTCATAAACCAACTTCTTAACAACAAGCCTTTAACAGTCCACAACGATGGGAGTCAAACAAGGTGCTTTACTTATATAGACGATATATTAAAGGGAACCATTGAGGCTGGAAGTTGTAAAGATGCAGAGGGAAATATTTTTAATCTGGGACACCACCGCGAAACACCTATTCTTGAGCTTGCCCAGATTATCTTAGATGTTTCAGGAATTAAAGGAGAAATAGTATTTCAACCCTATAAAGAGTTTTATGGCACCAGTTATGAGGATATACCCAGAAGAATTCCCGATTTATCCGCAGCAGAACAAATACTCAATTACAAACCTGTAATAACTCTTGAAGAGGGACTCAAAAAAACCTTTAAATGGTATAAGAGTAGAATGTAAGCTAGGAGTGAGTTCCGTGCAAATAAAGAAAGCAGTTATACCAGTTGCAGGTTTTGGCACTAGATTTTTACCTATTACCAAGGCACTGCCAAAAACTATGTTGCCTATAGTTGATAAGCCTGCTATTCACTACTTAGTAGAGGAAGCTGTGAATTCAGGCATAGCAGAAATAATAATTATTACAGGGCAAGATAAAAAGCCCTTAGAAGACTATTTTAATAGATCTAAAGCCCTGGAAAATCACTTAATTAACACAGGAAAACTAGACTTATTAGAAATGATTAAGAAAATTTCTTCCATGGCAGAGATCCACTTTGTAACGCAAGAGGAAGTACTTGGCTTAGGGCATGCCATTTACTGCGCCCGAAGGTTTATGAATAAAGATGAAGCATTTGCTGTGTTGCTTGGGGATGATGTGGTCGTTTCCATAGAACCATGCATCTCCCAATTAATAAAGGTTTTTAATAATTATCAGGCTAGTATTATTGGGGTACAGAATGTGCCAAACAGCGAAGTAAGTAAGTATGGCATTGTAAGCGGTCACAACGTGACAGATCGGTTGGTTAAGGTAGGCGATTTAGTGGAGAAGCCTGATGAAGAAAGCGCCCCATCAAATTTAGCAATACTGGGGAGGTACATTATCCACAGCGAAATATTTGATATCTTAAGGGCTCTTCGCCCTGGCGCAGGTGGAGAAATACAATTGACAGATGCTTTAAAAGAACTTAACAAGACTCAAGAAGTCTACTCGTATATTTTCCAGGGAACAAGGTATGATACAGGAAATAAACTGGGTCATTTAAAAGCTACTATTGACCTTGCCCTACAAGATGAAACTATCGGCCATGATTTTAAAAATTACTTAATAAAAATGACGAGCCACTCTCGCTAGAGAGTGGCTCTTTTGTTGCTTTTATTGTCCATCATATCTCATCTTAACCAAATATTTAGCATAATCCAATGGCAAACCCAATATCTGTTTGTAAACATCCTCGGGTGCTTCCCTGTACGCTGCGTAATTAGGCCTGCTATTGGCTTCAATAACCCATAGTTTTCCTTCCCTGTCTAAGGCTACATCAAATCCTATTTCTCCAAGGCTTCCCATGTGATTTTCCATAGCATGAGCAGCCTTGAAAGTAAATTCCTCTAAATTTTCCCATGAAAGTTTAGGGTGAATTAAACTATCACCAGGTCTTATAAAAATATCTTTAGAACCAGCCGCAAAGTTTGTCACTATTGCCCCAGGTTTTGCAATTCTAAAATTTACTCCTGAAACTGTCCACTTGCCAATGCTATTTTTTTGAACTAAGATCCTCATATCAAAAGGCGCTTCCCCTCTTTTAGCTAGATAAATTTGTTGTTGAATAATAAGGTCTCTGCCAATATTTTTATGCAAGAATGAATAGAGTGCCTTTAAGCTAGTAAATTTCCAGCTCTTTATAACACTTCCTCCTGTTTTAAGAAGATACCATCTTCCCGATGTTTCAATACGAAAAACCTTGCGCCCAAAATAGCTATAGTTATGCTTGATATAGCAGGTCTCATATTTTCTCATAAATTTTTTTAAATTTGTAAGTGTAAGCAACTCTGTATTAGGCATAAACTCAGCTGTTTCTTCAAATTTTTTTATAGCCTGATAAGTATCCCATTTATTAAATGTTCTAGTAGTATTTATCCATTGGATGTTATCTACTTTACCACGATTAATGTAACCTTCTACATTTTTCGAACTAGGATTGGATCCTCTATCATAGATAACCTGAGGTACGGGTATTTGCTTGCTTTTCCATTTGTTTTTTCTTGGGCACAGGTAATGTGCATAAACCCGATTGCTTGCCCAGTCTACAGATCTAAGGGAAAAGCAATATAATAGGATACCCTTTTCTAAGGCCAGTTTTGCCTGCTTTTCTATTCTCTGAACTTCCCCTATCCTTTTTAATGTCCTCTTATATACAGTTAAACCTAAAGTAGGACCTAAGATGACTTTATCTTTTGACAGAAAGGCAAGCCATAGTGGTCCTCCATGGTAGTGGGTAAGATCGGAAAAAGCACTCTTTGATAAATATAGATTGTTATTTTGAGAGTCATCACTTACTTCTACTACTTCTACATTCAATTCATCAAATCCAACCCTTAAAGTTATCCTTTGCCCAAGATCAAATGCAAACACATCCATCTGGTATTTATTTAAAATAAGTTGCTTTTTTTCAGAGCCTTTAATATAAATGTTCAGTGTATAAAGGTTACTCATGATACTACCTGCCTTTCTAACTTCTGCTAATAGCTATTATATTCACACTTTAAGGGTAAGTTCTGGTAAACTGAAAAAGCCTGCTGATATTTACCTATCAACAAGCTTTCTCCACAAGGGTCTGTTTTCCAACTCTTTTATTTTTTTTCTTAAATCCTGGTTTTCATTCTCCAATTTAAAAATAGATGCATCTTTTTCATTCATTTCATCCTCTAACTGATTTAACCTTTTTGACTTTTCATCTAATTTTTGTTGGATTTTTTTAATGCTAACTTCTAATTCTTTTTTTTCATTTTTAAACTCCTGGATCTTTGCTTCTAATTTTGCTTTTTTTCGCTCAGAAACCTTTTCCTTAGAGGTCTTCTCTTTAATTGTCTCTTGATGCGCAACAACTAAGTTCTCAAGGGTTCTCTGCTTCTCTAAAAGCTTATTTATCTCCTGATTCTTCTCTTTTATTCCTTCCTCCAAGTTGCCTATTATATTTATATTTTCTTCAATAGTGTCCTTCATCTGTAGATTAGTTACGCGAACGTCTTCCGTTTCAAAGATCAGTCTATGAACATTTCCGTTTACATTTTTCAAGTGCTTTTCTAAATCCTTCTGCCCGTAATCAATACTTAAGTACCTCATATTGGGTAAAACAAAGCCGTCCTCTTGTTTTACATTTGGCAATCTACTTTCTATGCTCTCATCCTCCTCTAATCCATTTTGAAAAACAGTTGCTAAAAGCGCTATGGATGTGCTTCCCGTATCAAAGGTTGCCGTAGTACTTAAGCCCCTTCTCTTGTAAGCATCTAAGGACAGCATGTTGTTGTAGGTTAATTTCTGATACTGCTTTTTGAGCACCGGCTCATTAAAGGTTTTACCCTCATCAAAGGAGCTAGATTGGAAGATGCCTGCGGTCTGCTGCCATATAATTATAACATTATCATCTAACACTCCGATTGTTGGATTATAGGCATTTACACCCTCTTCAGAGATATAGCGTTCTGGTTGCCATCCTCCTACCATCCACCCGCCTCTTGTTTTACGCCGATATAATACTCGATAGTTCATTCCATCAGATCTCATCCAAGTAAGATGTAATGTCCCTTTTTTGTCCAACACTAAGCATGGATATAGGTTACTTCTATTGGAATCAGTAATCGAAATTCCTTCACCCCAGTCCTCTCCATTTAACTGTTTTTCTCTATAGACAAACTGGTATTTTGATTTTTCATAGGTTTGATAAATTAAATGAATTATTCCCTTATCATCTATTGCAGCAGCTCCTTGATTTTGCCCCTGACCAGTACCGTAATCAACTACTTCTGGGATATTCCATCCACCCTCATCTTTAATACAGTACTTTATCCTCCAAATATCTTCCACAGGGCTGTCAGTAAAATATATCATACTCACCTTATCCCCATACACTAAAACTGTTTGATAAAATACTCTTTCTTTATCAAGCCATTTATCTCCTAACTCATCGACTAGAACCTGATCCCCATCCCAGTATACATAGACTAAATTACCTGCAATATTTTTGCAGCTTATGTGTAATTCATCTTCCTGTCCAGTAGTAAATGAAAAGTGCCCACTATAGTCAGATAATAATACCTGCCACTCTGTCCAGCTTTGGCCTTTATCCAGCGAGTATCGTCCTAAAAGCTCATAGCCTTTGTTGTGTAAAGACCATATGTATTCTCCATTTTTAACATGTAGCATTTCCTGTCCCAAAATGCCACTATTTCTCAACGTTAGCAGTTTGCTTTTAGAAGACTTATTTTCCATAGCTCACCCACCCTATAATATCCATTAGTACACTCTTATTCACTTGATTTGAATAATATGTACTAGGTCAGTTCACTAAACAAAAAAATATACTCCTATGGCATAAACAAAAGGACTGAGCCCTGTGTAATCCAGGATTCAGTCCTTAAAAGTTTCCTACTACTTAATTATTATCTTCCAATAAACATTTGGGTCCAGTATGTCCCATAACTTCCGCCTTCTGCATAACCAACACCTATATCAGTATATCTGCTATTTAAAATATTGGCTCTATGCCCTGGAGAGTTCATCCAGCTTTGCACTACTTGCTCTGGACTTCTCTGTCCAGCTGCAATATTCTCTCCTGCTGTTCTATAGCTAACGTCAAACTGTCTCATCATATCAAAGGGAGACCCGTAGTTTGGAGAGTTATGACTAAAGTATCTACTATCTCTCATATCCTCCGACTTGATTCTGGCAACTTTTGATAGCTCTACATCTGCTGCTAGTGGTCTCAGTCCTGCTCTAGCCCGTTCATGATTTACAAGTTCTACTACTCGAGCTTCAAAGGGGTGTAGCTCATTAACTTCATCTTGCTCTTGCTCTTGCTCAGGCTCTGGCTGTGGTTCTGGCTCAGGTTGCGGCTGAGGCTCTGGCACTGGAGCAGGTTCTGGCTGAGGCTCCGGTGTTGGCTCTGGTTGTGGTTCAGGTTGCGGCTGAGGCTCTGGTTTTGGCTCTGGTTTTGGCTCTGGTTTTGGCTCAGGCTTTGGTTCTGGTTCCGGTTGAGGCTCTGGTGCTGGAACTGGTTCTGTTGTCCCAATCAAAAGCTCATATGTATTCTTATCTACCTTTCCTGTACATGACAATCCGTTCTCAACTTGGAAGCGAGCAACTTGGATTAGCGTATTCAAGTCATAAAACCCAGAAACATTGACTCTATATCCTTCATTTCTAAGTGCTCGTTGTACTTCTTTCACTTCATCCCCTCTACTGCCATAGGAAAGTTCCACAAATTGCTTGTTTTCCGCCGGATTAGTGATTTGCTGCCTACTAGGGATTGTAAACCTGTGCCTCAGTACATTGTTCTGAGTAGACACCTCTTGACCATTAACCCTAATAGTAACGTTGTTTTTAACCTGATATCCATTATGCGCTTCCGCCACTCCCACAAACGAAGATAGCGTAAAGGTGGTAGCTAATATTAAACCCATTGCTTTTTTCTTCATTTTTCGCATGCCTTCATTCCTTTCTGCTATAGATATATTGTGTCATTCAAGCTTAGATTTCACTAAAAACTCGAGTTTTCCTTTAGGTAAATCTATCCTACCTGCGAAACAGCTGCGTCCAGTAGTATCTGTAACTACCACCTTGAGCAAAGCCTACTCCTATCTCTTCGTAATTAGAGTTAAGGATGTTGGCTCTATGCCCAGGGGAGTTCATCCAAGACCTTACAACCTGCTCAGGCGAAGTTTGCCCTGCAGCAATGTTTTCTCCAGCAGTTCTATAGGAAATGTTAAAATGTCTCATCATGTCAAAAGGAGTACCATAGGTTGGAGAGTTGTGAGAAAAATAGTTATTGTCTCTCATATCCTCTGACTTAACTCTAGCTACTCTAGCCAAATCTGGATTGTGTCTTAGGGGACTAAGTCCAACTTTAGCTCGCTCTATGTTTACAAGCTCCACTACCTTTTCTTCATACGGATGCACTTGTCCTATTACAGAAGTAGATTGTGTTCTCAATGCACTGCGAACATTTTCAGCCCATACTTGAATCAAACCTGATTTAGTTGAGTTATTTGCTCTTGCATCCAATTCAGTTACCGTTGCCAAGAGTTCCCCATTTACTGAAACTACAGGCAAACCATTAACCGTAGTTGCTCTTATGTATTCTTCTTTTAACTTACCCTGATCTGCAAACCTTTCCATGCGCTCTGCAATAATTCGGCTACGGGTCACTGCATCATACTGCTCTGATAAGGTTCGATACCTTATAACCACCTGGTTGTTGATGCTGAGTTCGTATATATCATTATTGCCATTTACCGGATTGGCCCTAACCTCTAAATCCCTGGCTTCAGCAGAAGCCCCCACGCCTAATGCTAAAACAAAAAACAATAGCCCCATTATCACCTTACAAAAATTTTTTACCTTTTTACAACTCAATATTGTCTCACCCCTCGATGCCTAAGATTTACTTAAGATTATATCTCAATTACACTTTTTACAAAAATTCTACATTATCTGTAATTCGGCCTTATTTTGGCTTGTCCCGTGATTTTAGAAAAAAAAATTGCATCTAGATGCAATTTTGATTTGTTATTATATTTTAAAGGCCTATGGGATAATATGCTATAAATATGGGCTTTCTTGAATGGAAACTATGCCCACTCTCACCGCCCACAGAGCAGCTTGGGTTCTATCTTTAAACCCTAACTTTCGAAATATATTGCTCAAGTGATTGCGGACTGTTTTTTCACTGATAAATAAGTTGCTAGCTATGTCTATATTATCTCTCCCCTGAGCTACTAAGCCCAAAACTTCTCTTTCCCGTTTTGTAAGTAATTGTAACTTAACTTCCTCTTCCCTATTAGTTTGTAGATACATCCAACCTTTTATATGCTCCAATAATTTTGCAGCAATCTCGGGATGGAGAAATACCTTGCCCTGAGCGGTTAATTCCACAGCTCTAATTAGCTGCTGTCTGTCAAAGCTGGGAGCCAAATACCCAGTCACGCCTGCCTGCATAAATTTTGTAATTGATTCATTTTCACCATTACTATTTATCAATAAAATAAATTTAACATCTGGCTGTTCCCTTCTAATCTCTTTAATGCATTCTATGTCCATACCCTCTAGGCTCAAATTAAATAAAATTAAATCAGGCTTTTCAAGTCTTGCCCTTTTAACAAGTTCAAAGCAAGCTTCTGCTTCACCTATAACTTCTATGTAGTCTTCCTCAGCAAAAATCTGCAAAAGCCCCTGTTTAATTAAAAACTGTCCTTCACCTATTAACAAGCGTATCTTCTTTTCCGCCATAATGGTTACCTCCAGTTTGATACGTCTTCTATAATAAAGTATGCAAAAACTAACTTTTGGTGAAAGAAAAAACCTGCAACCACTTGGGTTACAGGCAAAACTAATACTTCAATTTAACTTCACTTTCATTATCACACAGGGTCAATTCGACAGTTTCTGTAAGCACATCTGTATAACTATACGATACTCTGCGTTCACTCTTCTGTGTCTCGCTAATCTTGACTACAAAGATGTGAGGATAAGTGTTCTCCAGTACACCTTCGCGTTCCACAATTTTTTTGCGGCCTCTATTTGCTTTTAATTTTATTTTGAGACCAACATGAGCCTCTAAGCCCTCCTTGATTGCGGAAAGCGTACTTTTTGGTGCCACTTCGCAACCACCTTCTTTCGCCATTATATATCACATTATAACATCACTTTAAGGGGTTGTCAAGTTATAAGGTTTTATTATACTAACTAAACATACTCAATGTCAACTGTTTTTTATTTTAATATGGGGACTTTGGATAACCTAGCCTCATTCTTCCTCTAGTTTCTACCCCTCCCACCCCATCTTCACCTGTTATGGTATCGGAAATTATGTCATCTAGCAGCAATATGTCATTTATAGAGCTGTAAGCAACTTTTTCCACAATAAAAACCGGATCGAATGCGTGGATCATTATTCTCTGAGGCGAACTAGCAAAATTAGCTCCAGCTGCTAAAAGAGCTTCATAGTGGGACTGACAAGCTCCAGCAAAAATCACAAGGTTATCCCTAGAGGGTACAATTCTCCTTACTTTTTTCACCGCTTCAACAAAATATTTTGAGTTTTGATAGTTATTTATATCCACAAACCCTTTTTTCTTTTTTTGTAAAGCATCATGTCCTGTTAACACTAGAATATCAAAGTTGTACTCTTTTAGGTAATCTAGTATAACTTCAGGTTGCTTGCTTTCAGGTACGTAAAACCCAATTGCATCTAAGTTCAGTTGTTCATAAGTATTTAAGCATTTCTCCAAATACTCTTCATCTCCGTCTAAATGCAGTATTCGTCCGGGTAAGTTGAAAAACTCCCCCTTTTTTCTTGAAATCTTGCTCTCAAACCGACTTAAATCTGCATTCCTTCTGGTAAGAATCCTTTTCATGCAAGACTGACTCTTTTTTATATCATTTAGTCTATACTCACTAACTTCCCTTTGACTTTTTACTTCCAGGTCGGATAAAGGTGCATCTGCACACAACCTTAGATCAATCCCCTTTAATTTTGCGCAACTACAACTGCTGTCACCCTCATCTAAATCAATTACTTTAAACAATATATCAGAATTATATGATTTTCTCCCAACTATATCTCCTTTTTTTACCTTGCTCATACCAAATCCCTCCTTTCATATATCATATGGCTACCCAAAAAACTGGTGCTACATATGGGCTCATAACCTTTTTTTGGCATTATGTTAACTATCTTTATTTATCCCCATATTATGTATCAGGAGTAAACGTCAATTTACAACAATAATAAAAAACACTTGCGGTTCAGTCTTTAACCACAAGTGTTGAGTATATTCTTAATTTACTTAGGCAGGTGACAGCTATGTCTGCTATCGTAATTCCCGCTAGAGACGAAGCGGGTAGAATTCTTATATTGCTAAACCAAATATTGTCATATTCTGCTTTTAATCCAATTGTTGTAGTAATCAATGGCTCTATTGATAACACTGCAGCTGAGGTGCTTAGCTTGAATTCACTGAAAGTAAAAGCCCTTTACTTCAGCGATGCACTGGGTTATGACATTCCTAGAGCTATTGGCGCACACTACGCCTATAATCAAGGCGCCCATAGTGTAATTTTTGTGGATGGCGATATGGTGGGAGATATATTACATAACCTAATAGAAATAGATGCAGCCTTAAATTCAGGCGTTGATTTAGCACTTACAAATTGTTATCCATACATAACAAAGCGCCAACCCTTAAGCGCCTCAACATTAAAGTTTAGACAGCTACTAAACAAAAAATTAGGTCTGTATCAAAACATAGGGCTGGCCACTCCCTCTCATGGACTATCTGGGGTAAGCAAACGCTTGATGGATAATTGCCATTTTAGTACCTTTGCAATCCCTCCAACACTTTTATCAATTGCAAAACTTAATAACCTGACCGTTAAGGTAGCTACTGCTGTACCTCACTTGCATCTAGGTTCTAAAGTGCGAGGGTCAATTCATGCACGAAAAATTGCCCATACAATTATCGGTGATTGTATAGAAGCTAAGTGTATTTATGACGGCACTCCTCGTACCCGCAATTATCTTGGCTTCGACTATATTGGGTATAACAATCAAAGGCGTTTTGATTTATTAGAAAAATACCTAAGAAGTAAGTCCTGTTTCTGAACCAACAGCTTGACAATCTCGGCAAACACCGTATAATTCTAATCTATGTGTATTAATAACAAAGTCGGTTTTCTGCTCCGCCTCGGCCTCGATTTGGTTAAACAAAGGCCTATTAAAATCAACTACTTTCCCACACTTTTCGCAAGTAATGTGATAATGATTTTCTGGACACCCGTCATAACGGCTAGATAAATCTCCAAAAGAAAGCTCTTGTATTACCTTTGTTTCTTTAAGCATATGTAATGTATTATACACAGTTCCTAAGCTTACTCTACTCAAGCGACCTTTTATATAGTGATATATTTCCTCTGCAGTAGGGTGATTAGGACAAGTCTTTAAGTACTCTAATATAACTCGGCGCTGAGGAGTAAGCCTAATTCCTCTCTCCTTAAATCTTTTATAAACTTCCTCTAAATCATTAAACTCCGTCAACCTGCACACCACCTTCAGTTTTCCATAATTTACTTTAAATTAATATTCAACACTAAAACTATTTATCCTTCTTTACTTAGTTGAAAATAGTCAGTTAATTGCGTATTTTATTAATTTCATTGGCAAGTGCAGCAAATTCATCCATACTTAAAGTTTCTGCTCTCCTTTTACTATCAATTCCAGCTTGCTCAAGAGCATTAAGTAAGTCTTCACCTTCAATATTGAGATTTCCCTTTAGGGTATTGTAAAGAGTTTTACGACGCTGCGCAAATCCAGCCTTCAATACTTTGAAAAAAACTTCCTCACTAGCCAAACTTATGGGAGGCTTAGGCCTCCGAACAAATTTAACTACTGCAGATTCTACATCGGGCTTGGGGATAAAAACATTTTGTGGAACTTTAGTTACTAGCTCTGTTTCCGTGTAATATTGCACTGCCACACTGAGGGAACCATAGGCTTTCGTCCCAGGCTTCGCTACAATCCTATCGGCTACTTCTTTTTGCATCATAAAAACCATTATCTCAATGGGATAGTTTTTTTCTAGTAGCCCCATAATTATTGGTGTAGTTATATAATAGGGCAAATTAGATATCACAGTAAATTTCTGCGTATTAGCTCGCTCTAATACTAGTTCCTCCAAATTTACTTTTAGAACATCATTGTTTATTACTTCCACATTTGAGTATTCACCTAGAGTTTCTGCCAACACCGGCACCAGTCTCTTATCTAACTCCACTGCTATTACTTTTTCCACCTGTTCAGCTATAGCTTGTGTTAACACACCTATGCCGGGACCAATTTCTACTACCACTTTTTCTGGCGACAGCTCACCGGCATCAACAATTTTTTGTCTTACATTGTCGTCTATTAGAAAGTTCTGTCCTAAGCTTTTGCTCATCTTTAATTTATATTTGTCAATTATATCCATCACAACAGTTGGTTTAACTAGGTTTTTCTTCATAGTAATCCCCTGACCTTTTCTCTCTAATTTTGACAATAGCTTCGACAAACTCTTCTCTGGTTATACCATAGCTATTGAGTCTATTTAAAAATTGCTTGCCATTCCCATATCCAATTCCTAGCTCTCGCCCCAATGCTTCCCTTAGCTCTTGAGATCCTTCCACACCGATAATCCCATACTTGTACATATCAGCCTTCTCAAATAACTTTTCTTTAGCGTTTCCTTCTTTAAACCTTGCTTTTTTCAGAGCAGTAAGTATTGCCTCAGGCGTTGCATTTTCTACACCCACATCCCCATGGGCGGTAGCTTCATTTCTTGGCAAAAAGGCATGCTTGCAACCAGGAACTTCCTTTTCTATTCTCTCTCGTAATCTATCACCCACGTAATCTGGATCTGTTAAAATTATCACGCCACGCCTTTCTTGGGCAAGTTTTATGCGCTTTATTGTTTCTCTTGAAAGAGCAAAGCCATTTGTTGTGATTAGCTCACAATCTACTGCACATTTTACCGCTTGTACATCATCTTTACCTTCAACAACAATTATTTCACTAGTCAAACTACCTCACTCCAGACTAAAAATTAAACCCCTCTTGTAATCAGAGAGGGGTTTTATTATTCCAAAATATAGACTTTTACATTCCTCATACCCCACTTTAGGGCTTCATCTCTGGTATCCATGAATAAATCTATCCGATTTCCTTTAATTGCTGACCCTATATCTGATGCCACAGCTCTACCGTAGCCCTCTATATAAAGCCTTGTTCCTAAGGGGATAACATTAGGGTCAACCGCAACTATCCCTACTTTGGGTATAGCACCTGTATAAGTTCTGTTCCCCGTATGAGTATACGCCGATGCCTTCATAGTAATTTCTTCTCTATATCGCAACTCCTGGCCTCCCCTGCTGGCTACGGTTTTCGGTCTGGGCTTTGTTCCCCTAGCAATAACCTTTCCCACAGGGTCTTTAACAATTTTTATTTCTGCTATTTCTTTACTTAATTTTTCTCCATTATAGTAAACCAATTCGTAGATATATTCTTTTTCCCCTTCTTCTCCATTTCTCAACACTCGTTGCGTTCCCTCTAGAATTGCATCATCTTCCCTAAATTCAGTCTCATAGGGAATAGCTTCGAACTCACTTAAGTTTTCTATGGTTACCCTGATAACTTCCACAACTTGATCATCTTCAATGGGATGGAGCAGGCCTGGTTTAACTATATCATCAGAACCCACTTCAATTTGGGCTTCTTCTAGTAGTTCACTTACAGTCTGCTTCTTAGTCTTAATATCAACTTCCACACCATCTGCTATCACCCTAACCATCTTATTTTGATTAGCGCTGACAGTTGCAAACAATGCTCCCAAAATTAAAACAGATATACATAATCCCAGTAATGTTTTTTTAAGTTTTAACACCACAAGCCTCCCTGTGATTTATTACAGTAATTTTACCCTATGCTCTGAAAAATGTCAAAGTCCTAGGGTTTTTCCATTAAATACACATTTACATTCCTTCGCCCCCACTGTAAGGCCTCTTCCCGAGTATCCATGAAAACATCTACGATATCACCTTTAATGGCACCTCCAGTATCTGCCGCTAACCCAAATCCATATCCCTCGATGTACAACTTAGAACCTAAAGGTATTACGTTGGGATCCACTGCAACTACACCAACATAAGGGTATATTCCGGTAGCAGTAGGATTCCCTGTATGAGTATAGGCTGTAGCTTCCATGGTGTATACCTCTTTAGCACCGCGCACATCCCCCCTGCTAGCTACATTAGTAGCTCTGTCAGGCTTTCTTTCTTCCACCTCCACTACCTCTTCAGCAGCCTCTAAGATCTTGTTGTCATCTTTGCTCTTTATTTCTATTCCCTGTTCCTCTAACACACCTTCCATCAATATAATTGGCACCCTTAACTCCTGTTCCAATTCTGCTGTAATGGCATCTTCGCCATAAAGCTCAGCTGTCCCCAATGCTACAGCCAACAGTATTACTATGGTTGCCAAAAACGACTTGAAACCTATATTCACAGCTTTCACCTCTCTCTTTGGTCTTTAAATCTTATGTAACCGTTTGGCCAAATTGTCCCCTTTTTTATTTTTCCCATATATTACTAATATTAACGTGTCAGCACTTCAGTTTAACCAAAAAGAAAAGCCCTTCCACCAGTGTATAATCTGGTAAAAGAGCTGTGAAATCTGTGTTCTATTTACTTGTCAATTTTAAAGAGTTTACATGCATTGGCAGCTGTTGTGCTAGCAACTTCATTTAGTTCTATTCCCCGCAAGGCAGCAATTTCCTTTGCCACTAATTCAACCAAGGCAGGGTCGTTTCTCTTCCCCCTAAAGGGATGAGGAGTTAAATAGGGGCAGTCTGTCTCGATCAAAAGCCTATCTATAGGAACATTTTTTGCCACCTCTTTAGGCTTCTTAGCATTGGCAAAGGTAACTGGACCTGCTAGAGAGATGTGAAATCCCAAATCTAAACATTGCTGAGCAAACTCCCAGCTACCTGAAAAACAGTGGAAAACTCCTGTTAGATTCTCGTCTTTTTCCGCTTCTAATATTTCAAAAACTTCATTATGGGCATCCCGATCATGAACAATAATGGGAAGACCTAGCTTTTTTGCTAACCTCACTTGCTTTATAAATACTTCCCGTTGCACCTCTGGGGTAGAATGGTTGTGATAAAAGTCTAACCCCATTTCTCCCATGGCCACGACCTTTGGGTGACTTGCCAACTCCTCTAGCCGTGAGAGTACTTCAGCTGTACCGTGCTTAGCATCGTGAGGGTGAACTCCTACACTAGCATAGATGAAGGGATATTGCTCAGCTAATTCAATAGCCTTCTGAGATGATTCCAGATTGATCCCCACATTTAATATTTTGCTTACACCTTTATCTACACATTTCTGTACCACTTCTTCTATATCATTAGTAAATCTCCCATCATCTAAATGGGCATGACTATCAAATAACATCCAAAAAACCCCTTTACTTATTTTACAAGGCTACCGCTAGGAAGATCTTGCTTCAGTGAGAGCACTTCCAGGTTGCCCTCGTCATCCGAGGCTGCTAGTATCATACCCTGGGATTCAATCCCCCTAAGCTTAGCCGGCTTTAAGTTTGCAACCCAAACAACTTTTTTCCCCACCATTTCATCGGGGCCGTAGTGCTCCGCTATTCCAGAAACTACTGTTTTCTTTTCTCCAGCCACATCTAAAGTTAACTTCAATAGGCGATCCGCTTTTGGAACTTTCTCGCACTCTAAAACCTCAGCAATTTTGAACTGAACTTTAAAGAAATCATCAATACCTATTTCTGCTGGTGGCTCTGGTTTCTTTTTAGCTTTTTCTTTCTTTTTACTATCTTGCTGTTGCTGCTTTTCCTCTTTGTCTGCAGAAGCCTCTTCTCGCAATGCAGCTAAATCTATTCTAGGGAAGACAGGTTCGCCCCTATTAATTGCAACACCTACAGGTAATCCACCCCACTGGTAAATGCTATTAAAGTTATGAGCGTTAGTATGTTCCACTATACCCAACTGTTGCCATACCTTTTCCGGCAAACTAGGCATGAAGGGTGTTATCATTACTGTTGCTATCCTTAGACTCTCAGCTAAATTATATAACACTGTGTTTAATCTATCCCTCTTTGCTTCATCTTTAGCTAAGGCCCAGGGCATAGTCTCATCAATATACTTATTACTTCGGTTAATTAACTTCCAAACGGCAGCAAGAGCGTTGTTTAGTTCTAACTTTTCCATTATATCTTCAAATTCAGCCACTGCCTGGGCCTTAACCTCTTTCAGTTCTGTATCTAGCGGTTCTTCAGCGCCCGGCTCTGGAATCACTCCTTGCGCAAACTTATTGATCATGGCCGTAGTTCTGCTCAACAAGTTGCCAAAGTCATTGGCCAAATCTGTATTGATCCTCATTGCCAAAGCTTCTTCAGAGTAATAACCATCTTGGCCAAAAGGCATATCTCTTAGCAAGAAATAGCGTACCGCATCAACCCCATATTTGTCTATTAACTGAAGTGGATCTACCACATTTCCTTTAGATTTAGACATCTTCCCTTGATCTAAAAGCAACCACCCATGTCCAAAGACTTTCTTGGGCAACTCCATTTCTGCTGCCATCAAAATTATAGGCCATATAATGGTGTGAAAGCGAACGATATCCTTACCCACTAAGTGAACATCGCAAGGCCAATATTTATCGTATTTAGGGTCTCCGCTCCCGTATCCCAGTGCTGAGATATAATTTGTCAGAGCATCAAACCATACATATATAACGTGATTGTTCTCAATGGGAACAGGAATCCCCCAGTCGAAGGTAGTTCTGGAGACGCATAGATCGTCTAGCCCACTCTTAATAAAGCTAACCATCTCATTCCTTCTACTTACAGGCTGAATGAAATCAGGATTATCCTCTATGTATTGCAATAATCTATCTTGATACTTACTCATTTTGAAGAAGTAGCTCTCTTCCTGTAGCAACTCAACTTCCCTATCGCAATCAGGACACTTCTTCTCCTCTAACTGTCTATCTGTCCAAAAAGTCTCACAGGGTGTACAATATAATCCCTCATAGGTTGACTTGTAAATATCGCCTTTGTTGTATATTTTTGTAAATATCTCTTGAACCACTTGTTTATGTCTGTCCTCAGAGGTACGAATAAAATCATCATATGAAATATGTAAACTATCCCACAGGTGCTTAAAATTCGCAACAATCTTATCCACATAGGCTAAGGGCTCCATACCCATCTCCTTGGCCTTTCGCTCAATTTTTTGCCCGTGCTCATCTGAGCCAGTGAGAAACCAAACGTCTTTGCCTCTAAAGCGATGATATCGAGCTAGCGTATCTGCCGCTACTGTTGTGTAAGCATGACCTATGTGTAAATTATCACTGGGATAATATATAGGTGTAGTAATGTAAAATGTATCATTATTGCTCATTTCTTCTCCTCCTAAGGATTTACTTTTATTTAGTATAAAAATATTTAGGGTTTTTTGTCAAGTTTTCCCCTTATTGCTTATGAATATTCTTTCTGTGGTCAGACCTCTTTACAAAAAGGTGTTGACTTTTAATGGAATTCTTGTTACTATCTACTTGTAAGAACTTGTCGAAAGATGTAGAAAGGGGAGGGCTAGTATGATGAAATCAACAGGAATAGTCCGCAAAGTAGACGAGCTTGGTCGAGTCGTGATTCCTATAGAGCTTCGCAGAACTTTGGGAATCGACGAAAAGGATGCTTTAGAAATTTATGTAGATCAGGAAAGAATCATCCTTAAGAAATACGAACCTGCTTGTGTATTCTGTGGTAATGCAGAAGATGTTATTAACTTTAAAGGTAAAAACATCTGCACTGTTTGCGTCAAAGCCATGGCTGAAGAATCCAGTTAATAATACATAATATCTTGATACTACCATAGATGCTGATACCAGTCCCTAATAGGTGTAAAAAGAGAGGTTTCTAACCTCTCTTTTTTGCATCTTCTTTTACAGCTTTTCACCTAGTTGCTCCTCAAGAGCCAACACCCTCTGATACACATCTCTCTTTTTTAGTTGCCTGTCTGCTGATATTCTTTTAATAGCATCTTTCTTGTTAATACCCTCTTCCTGAATTAACCTCTGTACTTCAAACTCCGGTTCCAGAGAATTAACACTGTCATCCCTAAGATTATTGAACTCATCCTTATTTCCTTGCACAATTAGAGCAAATTCTCCCTTTGGTTTTTGCATCTTGAAATACTCAAGCAACTCATCAGGCTTTCCTCTAACTACTTCCTCATACTTTTTGGTGAGCTCTCGGGCAATGGCCATCTGTCTATTTGGAAGTATTTCCCCTATAGTTTTTAGTGTACTTATAATTCTGTGAGGAGCCTCATAAAAAATCATAGTGCACTTTATTTCTGCTAAATCCTGAAGCTCAGCATTTCTTTCTCTAGCATTTCTAGGCAAAAAACCTACAAACATAAATCTATCTGTATCTAAACCCGAAACCACTAAGCTTGTGGTACACGCGCTAGCACCTGGAATCGCCACTACTTCAATCCCCTCATCAACAGCTTGTTGAACCAAGTCAGAACCTGGATCAGAAATCCCAGGCAGACCAGCATCAGTGACTAGAGCTATATTATTTCCCTCTTTAATTTTTATTATAATTTCTTTGCCCTTACTTATTTTATTGTGCTCATGGTAACTAATAAGTTTATTCTTAATTTGGTAATGATTTAACAGCTTAATAGTATGTCTTGTATCTTCTGCAGCTATCAGATCTACTTGATCTAAAATTCTAACCGCTCTAAAGGTCATGTCCTCTAAATTGCCAATTGGAGTTGCACAAAGATACAGAACACCCTTTTCAGTTTTTTTCATTTATATCACTCTCGCTTCAAAAAGCCCATACAGAAGAGACAATCCTCATCCCTGGCTTGCCCAAAGTGAAGATGACAAATGTGAAACCCTTGCTCGTAGAGTTGCACTAGATTATCGTACCCCTCTCCCTGTATCTTTTTCACATTTTCTTTTACTTCTTTTTTCTTTTCGGGGCCATAGGAACATATTTGGGCCTTCAACGTTTGATTTTCTTCTTCCAAAGCATAGACATGCATCTTTAAGGTTTGTACCTCTTCTAGTAACTGCTCTATTTTGCTTTCCACTTCTATTAAGGCCTCTGTAACTTTCACTTTCCTCCCCCCTTAATTTTCTGTATCTTTATTTTTTCTCTCAAACTCAATATCATCTAATTTAAAACTATCTATAACACTTTCTGGCAATTCAATAGTGACTATCTCCTTTAGGATATTAGTATCGATTACCTTTCCCTTACCTGCAGGAGTTGATACACACTGCCCACATTTCGGAAACTTGCCCTTTGCTTCCTCGTAAACATCATTTTCATATTTCAAACAACACATGAGCCTGCCACAAATACCAGATATCTTAGTGGGGTTAAGTGATAAATTTTGCTCCTTAGCCATCTTAATAGAAACTGGCTCAAAGTCACCTAAAAACGAATTACAGCAAAGGACCCTGCCGCATGATCCCAATCCACCAACCATCTTGGCCTCATCTCTAACTCCAATTTGCCTCAATTCGATTCGGGTCTTAAATATTGCTGCTAAATCTTTTACTAGCTCCCTAAAGTCCACCCGACCGTCAGCAGTAAAGTAGAAGATGATCTTATTGTTATCGAATGTATAGTCTACATCAATTAATTTCATAGGCAATTGATGCTCTTTGATTTTCTCAAGACACAAACTAAATGCCTCTGCTTCTGCTTCTTTATTAGTCACATCAAATAATTTATCCTCAGCAGTAGCCTTTCTTATTACTTGTTTTAAAGGCTGTATTATTTGATCCTCCGTAACTTCTTTTGGTCCTACCACTATTTCACCCATTTCCATCCCTCGTGCTGTCTCTACAATTACCTTGTCACCTACATTCAGTTCTATATCTACAGGGTCAAAATAATATATTTTCCCTGCACTCTTGAATCTTACTCCCACAATAGTTACCATTTGTTACCCCTCCCTTCAAGCAATTCTGCTTAAATTTAGTAATAGCGTTTCTACATTATTTTTCTCATTTGCTGTAGATTGTAATATCTGTTGACATTCTGTTATCATTTCCAAATGAATAAGAATGGTATCTAAGTCCTGCTGATAGCGTTCAAACTCACCTTTTTTAGTTTTTTCTATTAACAAGTCATCTTCACCTGTTTCCTTCCAGATTAGATAATCTCTATACCAAACAGCCAGTGCGTCTAGAATCCCCGCTAGGGAATATTCTTCTTCTTCCCAGTAATCAATTTTTTCCATTATCTTTAAATAATCCTTGGAAAATATGTGCTGAAGCATCTCCCAGCTCTGATATTGCCAAGTCATTATATCCTCAGTTTGGCACAACTCTAGAGCCCGCTTTGCACTTCCCTTGGCCATTAGACATGCCAGTTTTCGCTCTTGGCTTGTGAAACCTTTCTGAATTAAGATTTCTTCTAACACTTCATACCCTAAAAAATTAAACTTTACCACTTGGCACCTGGAAATAATTGTTGGTAATAGGCTGTGCTGTTGACTTGTTGTAAGAACAAATATTGTATTAGGAGGAGGCTCTTCTATCACTTTAAGCAAACTGTTAGCCCCCTGTAATGTGAGCACATGGGCCTCTCTTAATACTACAATATGCCTTTGTCCATCCTCAATACTGTACTTTAGCTTCTCCTGAAGTGTCCTAATTTGGTCAATTTTAATCGACATACCTTCAGGTTCAATAACAGTAACCATAGAATTATTGCCCGACGCGAACCTTCTACATGAAAGACACGTACCACAGCTGTCTCCCTCATGAGGACTTTGACAATTAAGGCCATTTGCAAAAGCAAGGGCGGTTAAGAATTTTCCCACTCCTTCAGGACCTGCGAATAAGTAGGCATGACTAATTCTATCTTTTATTATTGCACCAAAAAGTTGATTTATAGCTTTATCTTGCCCTTTTATTTGTCTTAATTTCATAAATATAATCACCAACTGTTATCATTTGCTTTTAAGAATATAAATCCACTAGTAACCCTCTAATGTGGTCTACTTGCTCTAATATTTTAAGTGAATCCTGTTCCTCTGCCACTAACATTTCTGTGAGCTTTTCCATGTTTTCATCAACCTGCTTAACAATCACAAGTGATTGCCTAGTCCCTCTCCTAGTCCATCCTGAATGATCTTCTAGCTCATACATGCCTGATACAGCTTCTTTTAAAAAAGACTGCACCAAGCGCTTATATTTGAAAAGCTCAGGGATAGTTCGATTATTAACCAGCCTTTTGCCTTGCTCAGAGACCTTAAATAGGAGTTGATCCAACTTTTGATGCCATACCTTAATGCTATTTTGCTGTAGGGTTTCATTAAAAGAAGCTTTTTGAGTGCCAGCTTTTTGCAATTGCTCTGGTTTGACCTTGGGTGGCACTCCATAATCATTGCTTCTTATTTTCATGTTAAATCATCCCCCTGTCCTTCAACCTTACCAGCATGGCGTTAAATACTTCTTCCTCACTGACAGATGCATCGATAGTGATTATTCGATGCTCGCCTTGGGTTGCAATGTGCTCAAAACCCCGGGCTACTCTTTTATAAAAATCCCCCTGCTCTGCTTCTAACCTATCTAAACTTCCAATTCCCCGCTTGGCCTTAATTCGCTCTAGACCTACATTGGCTGGGAGCGAGAAAATAAAAGTAACCTCCGGCTTAATGCCTTCAGTGGCAATTCTGTTAATTTCCTCAACTTTTTCTAAAGGAATCTCCCTTCCATATCCCTGATAAGCAATTGTTGAATCGCTAAAGCGATCGCAAATTACCCAAGCTCCCCTTTTTAATGCTGGCAGAATTAATTCTTCTAAATGCTGCCTTCGGGCTGCAGCATACAGCATTAATTCCGTTGCATAATGCATTTTATCATTGTCAGGATTAAGCAATATTTCCCTTATTTGTTCAGCTATATCAGTTCCTCCCGGCTCTCTTGTAAGCACTACCTCTAGCCCCTTTGCCGTAAGGAATTCTTCTAGTTTTCTTGCCTGGGTTGATTTCCCAGAGCCATCAACTCCCTCTAGTGTTATAAACACAGCTTTTCCTCCAGTTATATTTTTAATTCTCTATGACTTCTAAGCCCATACTCTTGTTTCCATCTCTCTCTAAACCTTGTACTGTAGCACCATACTCCAGTTGCCTTTCAATATAAGCTATTATATCCTCGGTTACCCGCTCCCCAGGATAGAGAATTGGCACTCCTGGTGGATAGGGGCAAACTAACTGCTTTGATATCCTTCCCTCTGCTCTCTTTAGTGGAACTACCTCTCCATTAGAGTAATAGCTTTCTCGAGGCATGTACTCCCTAGGGGGAAGCTCCGGCAAGGAAATAATGTAGTCACAGCTACTTTTCTGAAGCTTTTGTTTTTTTGCTTTACTTATTTTCTCACAGGCTTTCAAAACAATTTCTAAGTCTGCGTCATTAGTTCCTATTCCCGCTAAAAGTAAACAATATTGATCTTGCGCCATTTCTGACTCAATACCATAGTTTTCTCTAAATAAACGGGAAAGCGTAAATCCATTGAAACCTATATCTGAAGCCTTAACAGCAATTTTTGTAGGGTCAACACGAGAATTATGTTTATTCTCATCAGAATTAATTTCTTTATAAAGTGTGTCAAACCCTTTATTTGTCCCAATTATATGGTTTGTTTTTTCACATTTATCAATTAAATCCTTCAGGCCTTCCCTGCCCCCATTTTCAAACTCAGATCTAGCTCCATCTATTGAAGCCATTAATATATATGAGGGGCTAGTAGATTGAACTAAACTTAAGGCCCTCTTAATTCCGCTAAAGCTAATCTTAGATTTTCTACCAATATGCAACAAACCCGTTTGAGTTAAAGACCCAAAAGTCTTATGCATTCCATGAATAATCAAATCTGCACCTAATTCCAAGCCAGATTCAGGCAATTTCTTGCTGAAAGGAAAAAATGTCCCGTGGGCTTCATCTACAATAGTCGCTATTCCCTGTTTCCGAGCAAATTTAATTGCCTCGCCCAAATCAGGTCCCACTAATCCATCATAGGTAGGATTAACCACAATAATCGCTTTAGGATTTTCTCTATCCATGGCTTCTATATAGGTTTTCCCTTCAATGGGCAACGGCATATTCCACCCAGAGCAAACCTCTGGTCTAATATACACTGGCTCAACTCCTGCTAAAACCATAGCTGAATAAACGGATCTGTGTATATTGCGTGGCACCAATATTTTTTCTCCAGGTTTAACACAAGTCAAAATACTTGCTATTAAGCCACTTGAAGCTCCATTAACTAAAAAAGCTGTATCCCGTGAATTAAACAGGCGGGCAGCTAGCTTCTCTGCTTCAGCAATAGCTCCTGTGGGCTCTGCAAGTTCGTCTAAACCCGCCACCTCTGTTAGATCCACACCTAATCCGTAATCCTTCATTATCCCCCACAATTTTCTAGTGCCCATCATTCTTCCTTTGTGACCAGGTGTATGAAATGAAGTCATATATTTTTTTAAATGATTTTCTATAGCGTTAATTAGCGGTGTTGACACAATATTTCTCCTTTATAAAAGTACATCACTTACTAATACTTTAGTATATCATATGTTCTTCATTGCTTCCATAAACTAACTCCCCAGCATTCACATAATAAGATTGACATTTTGAAAAAATATATTTAAGGAGTGATTCTAAATGAGAAAAAATAAAAATTCAGAGCCAGATATCAAGGCCCTGAACAAAAAATACGGATTTAATGTAGGTAAAGTTATTGGTTTGTGGAAGTCAAACAAACACGATACAGAAATATCTGAAGCTTTGGATATTGATTATTTAGACCTTTACGAGTTGCGAAAGGAACTTGAAAGCCACTATCTTGCTCCCATAAAAAGCTACTCAAAAGGCTCCATTCACATGTTTACTTTAGATTAGAGTATACTACTGCTTATAATTTTTATTTACAAATGTATTAGTAAGAGAGTTATTATGATTCCAGATTAATCTTATCTTCTCCACAATTTCATCATAATGCTGATCTCCAGGCATAACATTGGCTATATGCTCTTCACAGCTATCGCAAATAAATTTTCTGTTTAAAAAGACCCCTTCAACTATCCCTTTTTCAGGCACTTGTTCACAAATGATACACTTTGGGACTAGATTCATGCTTCCACCTCCATTGCTCTAGTAATATAATCTATGCTATTAGTTAGTTTTTGCTTTTAAAAAATTCAAGAAAATCTTTCCATAATTCAACTAACTTGAACTTCCTCACTACTACTTCTTCATCGGACTTAACTTCCAGATCACTATTAGCCTGAGTTGCATCTATAAAGCACAGGGGAGGAAACAATAAGCACCACCAATTTTCTCCCTTTGCTTCTCCTAGCATTATGCGCACTGTCTCATATTCACCTGCGGGGAAAACGGCACTGCCGTACATGCGTGTTGGAAAATATACTGTGCTGTGATCACTAGCGGCCGAATAAGCAAATCCCTTTTCCATTAGTAAGTCTTGAGCTAACTCTTCCATAATAGTTAGTTCATCTAAAATTATTTCCCTGGCTTCATGAACGTCCTCGGCTCCCACCAGCTTGTCCTCCATATGAATAACTAAGTAATCTTTGATTTGCTCCTTCACTATTTGGTCTTCTTCATCATCACTGTTTGCAATTACATGAAAGCGAATCAATTGATCTCCGTCCACTACTGTCTGTTCAACTTCTACCTCTGAAGGACTCCAAATAGTAGCAGCAAAAAATAAAGTCATAAAACTACCTATAAGTACCCATCGCAACAGATTATTCCCCTTTTTCACCTTACTCCCCCCTATAAATGCAACTCTTTATTTATCTAGAGTATTGCCTTCAGGAGAAAATTTAATCAAATCTTTCTAAAATATTGCTCAACAATTTGCGCCACTACTGGCTTACTTATTAAATAGCCTTGAGCTCTATCACATCCTCCAACCCTTAGGTGCTCTAACTGCTCTTGGCTCTCCACCCCTTCAGCGGTAATCTGTACTTTTATTGCTTTAGCCATTGTTATCATTGTAGCTACTATGGTTTCTACATTTTCATCTATAAGCATTCTGCTAATAAAAGATCGATCTATTTTTAAAGTATCAATGGGAAATTGAGCAAAATAAGTTAGAGAAGAATATCCAGTCCCAAAGTCATCAATTGCAATACGAACTCCCATTTCCTTCAGTAGCTTCATTTTTTCCATTTTGTCATCTACTCCTGACATGGCATGGGTTTCAGTAATTTCCAACTCAAGATATTTGGCCTCTAGCCCCTCTTTTATGAGGACACTCCTAACCATTTCCACAAAATTAGCCTGTTCTAACTGGAGAGCAGAAACGTTTACAGAAATCACAGCGGGCACATACCCTTGCTCCTGCCATTTTTTGTTCTGCCTACAGGCCTCTTGTAACACCCAGTTTCCTATCTCTAAGATCAAGCCCCCTTTTTCAGCAACTTCTATGATTGTAATGGGGGAAATCTCTCCAAACTCCTTATGCCTCCAGCGCAGTAAAGCTTCTGCTCCTATCACTTTTCCATAAACAGTATCTATAATTGGCTGATATACTAAATAAAGCTCATTGTTCTTAATGGCATCACTTAAGCTGTTTTCTATTTTCTGCTCTGTCTTTAATTCTGCAGCAATATCCATATTGTAAAATTGAACACTATTTCCGCCTAGTTTTTTGACTTTTAATTTTGCAATGGTAGCCTGATCAATGGTTTCCCCTAAGCTTTCGTTTTTTTCTACTATGCTAACGCCAATGCTCGTCTTAATCTTGTAATTATTATCCTTGATTGTTATCACATCATTACATCGCTGCCTCAAATGATATACTCGGTCTTTCAAGGAAGACATACTCTCACTCCGAAGCATTAAAATAAATTCATCCCCAAAAAAACGCGCTACTATCTCGCCATCCCCAATAAAGTTTTTTAATTTCCTCGACAAGTCTACCAGTAACTCGTTTCCTCCGTCATATCCACTAATACTATTGATGTGTTTGAAGTCATCTAAGGAGATAATTACTATAGCAGCCATTTCCCCGTGCCTTAATTTGTCAAGCTTATAGGGTATCTCTAAAGTAAAACCATTATAGTTGTAAAGCCCCGTGATAATATCCTTATATGTTAAGCTTTTAATCTTTTCCAACATTTGATTAAAAGATTTAGCAGCCTGTCCTATCTCATTAGGCACTGTTTCATCTGCTTTGACACGCAAGTCCCCGTCTGCTGCCCTTTTAAAAACCTCTCGCAACTTTATAATGGGCCTAGAAATATTGGCAGAATGCTTGTACAAAAAGAATACAGCTAACACAAGGGCTATCAGAATTGCTCCCAAAATTATATTGCGAACACTTATAACCTCTGCATAGAAGTCGTCCTCAGGTATGGAGATAATCAGCTTCCAGTCTGGTGACCCAGCAATGGTATGATATACAGCTATAATTTTCTCTCCATTTTCATTGAAATACTCGAAAGCTCCACAATCCGCTGTGAGAACTTTATCCACCTTTTGGCTATCCACTGAAGTTATATCTGCAATATTTTTGCTCATAGGTAGACTCATATCTGGATGGGAAACTACTACTCCATTTTGCCCTATAATCCACCCGTAGCCCGTATGTTCAAATTGCATCTGCTCAACGATGTTATTTAGGAACTCTATTTCTATAACAACGTTCACTAGTCCAAGTAACTTCCCTGTATCATCTCTTACTGCATGGGATATTATTGTGATGGGTGTAGCCCCCGCATATTCGCTGATAAATGGTTGGGATATTAAACTTTCCTCACCATTTAAGATGATCTTTTCATACTGCTCTTGCCCAATAATAGATAGGTGTTGATCCATCGTACTCCATGCCTGTCCCTTTGTATTAGCGATAGTCATATTGCGATGCTTACCCTCAAGCACCATTTTTGGCAAGTATTCCTTAATCAAGTCAAAGTCCATTGTTTTAATTACTGGTGACTGAGATATGATTTGCATTTGCTCTAAAAATCCGTTCAACTCTTTACTGACCTCGTCAGCTCTAGCGCTTGCTATCTGTAAATATTGCTCCTTAGCATATTCGGGCAACAAGTTCAGCTTAATACCTATAAAGAAGCTGAGCACAGAAAAGATGGTAATTAAACCTGTTATTAAATAGATAAGTATCTGCATTCGAATTGATGCCCTCATTCAATCACCCGCTTTATTTCTAGTTTGTTCTACATTCTTCGACACAGCGCTAATCCCCTGCAAAATATACCAAATGCATAAAGAAAACCGCCTGATTTTTCTTAGGCGGTTAAATTTTTTCTTGGGAATAATATATTTATATAGTGCAACCCATTACGCTTACTTTCATATATTTTTCCTCTATGTTTTTTTAGAATATATCCAACTAATTCATTTTTATCTATGGGCTCAAAGAAATGCCGCTTATACCCCTCTTTAAATTTATTAATTACTTCTAAGTTTTCTTTAGTACCTATTCTTATTAAAAACTGTCCCTTATCTATTTGGAAACTTAGGTTGATTGCCTCAGCCTGGATATTATCCAGTACTAGACCTAATAATCTAATTAGATCATAGTCGCTTATGGGCAAGTCTGTTAAACTGCTGTTTGACTCTACAGATAAGACTGTTCCCTTTTGCTCATATATTGTCATTTTCGCTTTGAGTAACGCGCTCACACTGGGATTGCCTAAATATAAAAATAAGTTGTTTTGCTTAGTCTTACCCACTAACTCTTCCAGATACTCCTTCATAGCACTGGTTTGATTCTGCTGCAAATATCCAGTTAGAACCTGCAACTCATTTGTGTAGCTTGCTTGTTGAATCTTAAAGGCCATAAACATATCCTCTATGTTTCTCATGTATGATTTTCCAGCATCTTCTTGAATATAATTAACTGTTCGCTCTATCACCGAAAATGTTAGAAAGATTATAACTAGCAATAGTAAAAATAGCCCTAACAGTATATAATTTCCTGTTTCCTGAACTTCAAACAAGGTATTTACTATTAACAGAAAGCTGACTGTTATTTGACTAATTAATAAAATGAATAAAAAAATAATCACTTGCTCTTTTCTGCTTTTTTGAATTTTAATCAAAGTTTTATATAGCTCTTGAAAGTGCCTATTATCTACCTTGTGGAAAACGCAAAGAATTAAAGCTAATATTAAGAGATGAGCAACTCCTGCAATCATAAAAAAGCGAACACTATTTTCAACTACATCCCCAATAGATATTCCAAAACCAAAATTGAACACCAAAAACACAATGATTTCTGCAAATAAAATTATAATCCAACTAAAAAAATGGACAACAAAAGCCTCAAGATACCTAAGCCTACAAAAAAATGCTATAAGTATAGAAGCCACCAATAAAATAATTGGTATTCTGAGCCAAAGAGCGGTATCAAGAAAATTTAACAGAAATACAGTTAAACTGATAAAAAATGCGTATTTGATAACTGAGTAACTCTTTTGTCTCACATGGATATTGAATAAAGTTAAGATTATGGATGCAGATAAAAAAGCTTCTAAAAAAGAATGTCCAAAGTTGAAAATAGCTAGTTGCATTAAATTACCTCATCTGCTATCTGTGATTGTGATTTTATAGTATTTAAGTAACTGCTCAATTCAAGTACTTCAAATGGTTTAGAAAGAACTATTTTTATGCGCTTATCTTTGGTTCCCTCCAAAAATTCCCTCTGATTATTAGTAAGAATTATAAACTTCTCTATCCCGGAAAACTTACTGCTAATGTAATCTTCTACCTGTTCTCTTCCCATCCACTCTAAATCTAAAATAGCTATCTTCACTTCTTGATCATAGGTGTCTATGGGACTATATCCGCAACCTTCTACTAAAAACCTAAGCATTTGGTGTAAGTTCTCGTGTTCCTCAAAGATTAATATGTTCATACTTTACTCAAACTCCTAGTTTAGTATTTAGATCCCCTCGATTTGGCCAATAAAATGTCTTCCACAAATGTTTCTAAATACCTGCTAATATCAATTTTCTTCCTATAAAAAAAGCCTAAGTCAACTTCCTTGGTATGGAAAACTGTTGACCTAAGCTCTAAATTTATTTTTTCCGCTGGATCCCTGCTGAATCTATGTAGAAGTCCTCATGATAGATTAATTCAGAGATGGGAACTATCTCATATCCATCTTTCTTTAACTGCTCTATTATTGGGGTTAAGGCTTCTACAGTATGTTCCCCGTTATTGTGAAAGAGAACTATGTCACCCGGCCCAATGTTATCCAGCACCCGATCAGCTATATGCTGTGCAGTCTTGCCCTCCATCCAATCCAAAGAATCGATACTCCATTGAATAGTTTGAAAACCTTGACTGTCAGCCACTTTAATCACTTTATTATTATATTCCCCAAAGGGAGGCCTAAAGAGTTTTGGCTTCTGGCCTGTTAAGTCCTCAATTAGATTAGCGTTATCTGTAAGTTCTTCTCTGATTTCCCCCTCAGACAGCCCTCCTAAATGTGGATGGCTTACCGTATGCAGCCCAAGCTCATGTCCTCTTTCGCTTATCTCCTTCGCCAGCTCCGGATACTCCTCTAGCCAAATGTTTACTAGAAAAAATGTAGTCTTTAGTTCATATTTATCCATAGCTTCAAGGATATCGTCAGTGTACTCGGCCCCCCAGCAGGCGTCAAATGAAATAGCCACCTTTTTCTCCTCTGTGGCTACACTGTAAATGGGTACCAATTTGGCAGTTCCTGTTCCAGTTACTGTAGCGACTAAATTAGTAGCTCCACCTATAAGAGGAACAACTGCTAAAACAAAAAGCGCTATTAAGGCAACTCCTCCAGTCAAAGCCTGAAATATTCTCTTACGAGAGATTGTAATAACTTTAATCTTTCTCACCTCCAAAACACTATATTTTTTAAATATATATGTCCATGAAGTGTGTTTAATACTATTAAAGAAAATCAATTTTACAAAAGCCAATAAGATTTCTTTATCTTATTGGCTTTTGTAACTTTAGCTTATCATTATTCAACTGGCTTTAGCTTTGAGGTGAAGTGTCTTAGTACAGGCGGTTGCCATGTAATTTCGTAACCTTTGATTTCACTTGCTCTTTCCTTGATGTTACTCAGAGCCTCGACAACCACGTCAAAATGAGCTTGAGTGTATACTCGTCTTGGAATAGCTAGTCTTGTAAATTCCATTTCAGCTTCCTGCTGTTCACCAGTCTCAGGGTCTAAATCTAGAAGGTAAGACCCAATATCACAGGATCTAATACCTGCTTCAAGATACAGTTCACACGCAAGTGCATGGCCTGGAAACTGGAAGTACGGAATGTGCGGAAGCAACGCTTTTGCATCAAGGAATAGCGCATGCCCACCAACAGGGTACTGAAATGGAACTCCCGCTTCCTTAAGCTTTGCACCAAGATATTCTATTTGACCTATTCTGTATCGAAGGTAATCCTTGTCTAGACCTTCGTACAGACCTATAGAAAGCGCTTCTAAATCTCTACCCGCAAGCCCACCATAAGTTACAAAACCTTCGTATGGAATTGTCAGGCCTTTTACCTCTGTATAAAGTTTTTCAGAATCTTTAACACCGATGAGGCCACCCATATTTACAATAGCATCTTTTTTGGCACTCATTGTAAATGCCTCAGCATAGCTGAACATTTCTCGAACAATATCGATTATTTCAACATCTGCATACCCTTCTTCTCTTTCCTTAATGAAGTAGGCATTTTCAGCATATCTTGCTGCATCAATGATCATTGTAATACCATACTTATCAGCGATTTCTCTTGTAGCTTTAATGTTTGCCATTGAAACAGGCTGTCCACCAGCAGAGTTGTTGGTAATTGTCACGATAATCAGTCCAACGTCCTCAGCACCAACTTCATTTATATAAGCTTCCAGTCTTTCAATATCCATATTACCCTTAAATGGTAAATATGTTTGTGTGTCTTTTGCTTCAGGTACAACGATATCAACAGGTCTCGCACCAAGAAGACCTACGTGACCTCTTGTAGTGTCAAAATGCATATTTGAAATACATTTTTGGCCTTTCTTAAGCAGACTTGGAAGTAGAACTTGCTCTGCAGCTCTACCTTGGTGCACTGGCTGACAGTACTTGTAGTTAAATATATCTTGTACAGCATTTTGAAGCCTCTTGTATCCTCTTGCACCAGCATAGGACTCATCGCCAGACATCATGCCGGCCCACTGAGTATCACTCATTGCACCAGTACCACTGTCTGTCAGAAAATCGATATAAACATCGTCTGAATCAAGCCCGAAAAGGTTATAGTTAGCTTCTTTTAGTTTCTCTTCTCTTTCTTCTCTTGTAGTCATTTTTAATGGTTCAACCATTTTAATCTTAAAGGGTTCCGCAACGTATTTAATCACTATAATACCTCCTTTAGATTTATTGATTAAAGTCTAACATATGCAGTTGAGGCCTTATAGTGTCTTTAATTTGACTTTATTTATTATTTACCCTAAAATCATATTGAGGTGATCACATGAAAAGAATCGGCATAATAGGTCATATTGATAACATCAAACGAATTCAACGGGTCATTTACGAGAGCTTTCCAAACATCGATGCCTACCCTATTGAAATCAATGAGATGAGCCAAATACAAACAACTGTGAATTATCTTAAAGAGCATATCAATGATTTTGATGGCATTATTTTCACCGGAAAAATCCTTTATGACATTATGAATCATAATATGCATTCTCAAAATCCTTGGGTATATATTGAAAATGATGAGAGTCAATTACAGCGGTGCTTACTAGAAGCCAGTCTTAAACATAATATGGATATCACTCAAATAAGTATTGACTCTTATTCTGAAGATACTGTGAAAACCATTTATGAAGACTTTGGACTAAATAACGGGCAATACCTTGCCTATGTATCAAAGATTGATATTTTCCATGAAACTCTTTTAGATGATCTATTTAACTTTCATCTAAACAACCACTTATCACACCCAAACTTAATCGCCATCACTGGAATTTCAACTGTATGCAAGATGCTTCAATCCCATAATGTCCCAAGCCTACTCTTAACACCCAATGTAAATGCAATTAAGAACAAACTGTACGACCTGTTGGAAAAGATTAGAATTGAAAATATGATTATCAGTCAGATCGTTGTCATATCTATAGAAATCGATATAAATAATGAATATGACATGATATTAGAGAATGAATATAGCGTTATGCTTCAAAAGACTAGAATTACTGAAGAAGTGTATAAGTTTGCGCAACGTATTCAAGCTGCAGTAATAGAAACAGAAAAAAACTATTTACTTTTCACCACAAAACAAATATTGGAATTCGAGACAAAGAATCTAAGGGAGCTTCCCATTCTGAGTTCCACGAAAAATAAAACTAACAATACCATTAGTGTAGGTATTGGTTTTGGAATCACAGCAAGGGAAGCCAAGTCCAATGCTATTATTGGAAAGAATAAGTCCTTGAAGATGGGTGGAAATCAATGTTTCGTAGTATACGATAAAAAGCTAATGGAAAGAATCACACCATTAGATAGAGCCAACAACAATAGCACGCCTTTAGACCTCCCCTACAAAGACATCTCAGAGAAAAGCGGTATCAGCATCAACACCATCTATCAATTAAAATGCATTATGGACATATATAGAAAAGATACCTTCACCACTTTAGAGCTGTCTGAGGAGTTTGGAAATTCACTTAGAAGCATGAACAGAATTATTAAAAAACTTGAACAAGCAGGATATATTGAAATTGTAGGCAATAAGATAGTTGGTAAGGCAGGAAGGCCAAGTAGAATTTTAAAGCTGCTTATTTAATAGTGGCGCCATCAGGTGTTTTATTGCCAACAGATTTAACTTTTAAATAAAAAACTAGATTAATAGTTTCTTAATCAACATATACTTCCACCAGAATTCTTCCCTGCTCTGGATCTTCCACATCCACGTCTACTAATTTGCCATCAGAAAGTCCTTGGTCAATTAACTGTACTAGTTCGTCAAAGTCTATCTGAGCTAAATCTATCCCCTGCTGTTCCATTTGCTCTCTAGCTTCCCTGGGAATCATACCCATCCCCATGTTCACAAATTTTGAAGCCACCTTTAACAAGCTCAGAGGAATGTTGGCTTCTACCTTTTTCACTCCTGAGCCCTCCCCTGACACTCGCACCCTTAAAAACCTATCCTTATTCTTAACACTGCTACTTTGCTTTTGTCCAGAACCTTGCAGGGCATTAAGTAATTCTAGCCCCTCGGCAGAAGATATTTTTCCTTCCTGAATCATTTCCAAAATTTTAAGCTTTTCATTCTCCATATTAACTCACCCTTTCATAAATTTTTATCATGACTCTATGTAATAAATTTCTTGTTTTTCCTATTAATTTTAATATACAGAGCTTTTAAAATACTGTCAACAGAAAGGTTACCTTTTCTGTTTTGACGAATGCAGAATGTACAGGTATAATTTGTTTGTAGATTAAGTATTACTAACAACAGAAACAATCATTTTATAAACTGAGGTGAAACAGAATGACTAAGAAACCATCTGATTTTTCTGATATAGATAGAGCTTTATTTACTGGAATTCATGGTCCTGTGGAGATAAAAAAGGAAGAGCGAAGAAGATATTTAGGAGAACTGAAGGAAAGAGTAGTCTGCTCCTTGACATCCTCTCAGATGGCCAAACCCACATTAGATAAAGGGTTTGTTGAAGCAACCGATCGAGATGATATAAGCCATATTGTGCTTTCAGGTAAAATCGCCTTTCAGGATTGGGTCAACAAGTATCGCCAGCGAGCAAACGAAAAAGATCTCCCCGTGCGCACTGTAAACGATCCAGAGCTACGGGGAGATGTTAGGCTAATTGTGGTGCAAAAACAATGTTGATGCTATTCTTGCCAACTCTAAGTGATGTTGATTTCTGCTGATATAGCTTTGTACTCGACTGTCCGCCTCTCTACGTAGGGAGGGTTCAATCATTTCAAAGGATAGCTGCTTCAACCCCTCATGGTAATTGCCAAAGTGACTTTCAAGTCTAGCTAGCATCATTTGTTGCCAAGGACTCAATTGGTCAATTTCTTGCTTTTTCTTGAGAATAGTTAGTGCTTTTCCGTACTCCCCTAAGGAGTGATAATATAGACCGCTTATACTATCCAGGTAAACCGTGTCTCCTGTGAGCTCATACAGCCTTTCAAAGTACTGAACAGCTTTATTATAATCAGTATATGGATAATCAGCTATATCATTTGAGATAGAAATCCGGTGCATAGAGGCCAACATTCTCAAGGCGTGAAGATTATTTGGCTCTTCTGTCAAGGTTTCCCCATAGGCTTCAATTGCCTCTCCGTATTGTCTGTCTAATAATAACCTGTCTCCTTCAGTCATCTCTGTATTACCAAAGGAGAAATCCGTATTTTGCTCTTTCAAATAGCCTCGTGAAGCAGATAGTATATTTCCCTCTTCATCATAAGCTATAACACCCCAGAAGTACTTGCCCTCAGGCATGATGGCGTACCCGAATAATGATTCCGGGGTAGGTCCTTCCTCGTCATAACTAACACCTGTTTCAATAGATTGTAGCTCCTCTATACTTAAAGTTGCCCGATTAGAGGGGTGCTCCTCAGGGATTGTTCTCCAGGAAGAACCATTGCCCAGATACATTCCCAGCTCTAATTTATAGTAGGCCGCATCTGGAAATTGTTCCCACGAAAACTCAATTGTGTCTTCTTTAATTACCACATCATTTACTGGAGATACCACCTTCATAGTCTCAACTAGATTAAAGTCCCAGTTATAAGTCTCTCCCGCCTCAACGTCAAATTTAGACTGAGGAAAATGACCTCCTTCAAGAACCACATCTCCCACCCTATCTATATCCAGCACAAACCCCAAGGCATACCAGCTAGGGGAAATATGCTCAAAGGTAAATTGGCCTTGACTGTCAGTGACAACCCAGATAGCATCAGAAGAACTTACAGGGTATACGTTAGGCTGTGTTAAAGGCTGAAGCATCATTTGTACATCGCTTAAAGGCTCTCCTGACAAAGTAATCGTTCCCTTTACAGCTCCAGTTTCTAATGGTTCATCAGTAAGTCTAGCCATTTTTTTTGCTATCACTTCTTTTCTCTCTCCATGAATACTTTTAGTAATTGGGTGCCCCTCGTCTATCAATTCCCTGTCCTTTTTCTCTATTTCTTCATAGCTTCTTAGAGTTTTTTCATAATAGGCTCGAGCATTCTCCTTGTCGCCCATAAAGGCATATAAATCTCCTGCTAGCTCAAACAATTCAGGGTAAATTACATTTTCATTTTCCTCTAAGGCGTATTCAAGAACCTCTATCCCCTGAGGATTGTAACCATTTATTTGCATCGCTCTAGCTGCGTCCATTGCCACATCCGTATTATAAATCCGCACATCATCACGCTGATAGTAATCCCTTACTACTGCGACAGCTTCATCGGGTTTACCACTATTTACATAATCCCTAGCCTCTTGTTTGGTTAGCTCCATTAGCGCTCTTCTACCCTGAAAAGTAGCGGGGAAGCGCTCAACTAGTTTGGTATAATATGCTCGCGCCTCCTCAGGTAAATTTCCTTTCACACCGTGGCCCCCCCCTATTCCCATGGGTGAGATCACCAGCATATCATCCCTATCATAGGTGGCAAGCTGAGCTAATTGCTCTAGAGCATTGGCATTCTCTTTCCTATTGGGAAAATAGTTATCGATTCTCTCATAATAAACTTTAGCCACTTCTCTTTCCCCACTGCTATAGTACCCTTCTGCAATTGATAGCAAGGTAGCTGGTAAAAAGGCGTAAACCAAGATTACAATTGCCATCATTGCTCCCGCTAAACCTAATATGTGTTTTACTTTAAACCTAATCTGTCTTTTCATGGCCGGCCACCTCCATTATCTGTTTGGCTATAGTTATAAGAGTAGGAGTTATGCATCTCAATTATTTGATACTTGGGCTCGGGTACATCACCAGGTAACAAAAGGGCATTGAACAATAGACCAACCGCCACCACCATAGCTCCTGCCGCTGTAGTTAACGAAGATACATGGATGCAGATTTCTTTCTCCAAAAACTTTTCCACCGGACTCATTGGTTTCACCCTATCTTTCATCATAATGAGTTCCCGCTTCCGATCTTCTCCCAAACTCATGTCACTCACATTCTCTTTAAAGAGAAATCGAATATCATCACCTGTTTGCTTATCCATCTACTCCAGCCCCCTTTCTCCAAGTAATTTTTTAGCCTGCTCTCTACCCCGCTGTAATCTAGACTTGACTCCTGAGATTGTTATATCTAAAACCTCTGCTATCTCTCTGATCTTCATCTCCTCATAATAGTAGAGGTAGAGGACATCTCTATATTTTAGGGGCAGGGATAGCATTACTTCCTTTATTAGTTCTTGACGCTCTTTGCTTTCATAACTGTCTTGGGGTGACGGCCTCTTGTCTACAAAATTTAACTCCCACATATATGTAATCCGCTGCAAGAAAGACGGTCTTACCTTATTTTTTGCCTTATTAAGGGCAATTCTAGTGAGCCACGTCTCCAGGGAGCTAGCCCCTCTAAACTGACCTACCTTTTGATATAAGGCGATAAAGGACTCCTGAACTACATCTTCAGCCACCTGTCTATCCCCCACCACCATATAGGCTAGACGAATTATTTTATCTCCATAAGCATCTATTAACTCATGGTAAGCAACTTCATCATTTAGTTGTAAGCGCTGTACTAACTCATCCCGGGAGTTTACCATGAACTCACTTCCTCTCACCCTATTAGACACATAATAATTACTGTTGGTTGCAAAATTATTAAATATTTTTTTAAAATCTTTTAATGTTCTCTTAAAACCTAGAAAGCAGCAAGCTTTAAGCCTGCTGCCCTCCTGTTTGAAATATTCCTTTAATACAGCCTGTAAGGCGTTTGTCTATTTGCCAAAGCTAGTGGAGCTAGCTGTTTCTTTATATACCTTTGGTAATGTTTCTATCCCCTGCTCTGCTGCTAAGATGCTAGAAACCTTAGGTGCTAGCCACAGCATAGGCAGCAGGATTATTGAAACAGGTACTGCCGTTACAACAATAAATGATTGTAGAGCATCAATGCCCCCACCGCCAATTAACAACAGTACGCTGGCCACAGCACCCATAGTAACAGCCCAGAATACTCTAAGTGAGCTAGATGGATTACTGTCGCCTGTCAAGGCCATAGAGATAGTGTAGGACATGGAGTCACTGGTAGTAGCAACAAATAACACTGTTACTATTAAAAATGCCGCTACTAAAAATGTCCCTATGGGAAGCTGTTCCACAATAGCTATCATGGCAGCAGGCATGCCTCCAGTATTCAATGCTTCTGATACAGACCCTGGAGTTTGCAGTTCAAAGAATATACCTGTTCCTCCAACCACTGTAAACCAAAAGTTAGTCACTATTGGTGAAATAATGGCTACAGCTGTAACCAGTTGTCTGATCGTTCTCCCCCTAGAAACACGACCAATGAAAATTGCCATCATTGGCCCATACCCTATAAACCAGCCCCAGAAAAAAACAGTCCAAAAGCCTAACCACTGGGTATCACCATTATAGAAGCTCATAGGTAAAAAGTCAGTAGCATATGAACCCATGGAGTTAAAGAAACTTTTAAGGATAAAAGTGTGAGGTCCTAATGCTAAAACAGCTAAGATTAAACATAGTGTAAAAACCACATTGAAGCGACTCAAGATTTGAATACCCTTATGCACTCCTGTAACAGCTGAAATAGATGCAATACTAATTAAACCTGCAATAATTAAGAATTGGGTTAAAAAAGTATTTGGAATGCCAAACAAAGCATTGACTCCGTAGGCAGCTTGTAATCCAAGAAATCCTATAGGCCCAATTGTTCCCGCAGCAACAGCTATTATTGAGAAAGCGTCTACTGCAGTTCCAAGCACGCTGTTTTTCATTATGCTTTCACCAAACATTGGATATAATAAAGTTCTAGGCTTTAGTGGCATACCCTTATGGTAAGCACCGTACATAATTACAATTGCACTAAGTGTCCCCAGGATAGCCCAAGCTAAAAAGCCCCAATGCAAGTATGATTGCGCTAAAGCCGGGCCCACCGCTTGTGCTGTACCCGCTTCAGCATTGTAATACGTAGGTACTGATAAAAAGTGATACATAGGTTCAGCTGCAGCCCAAAAGACTCCACCACCAGCTAATAATGTACACATAATAATTGAAATCCACTTAAAATTTCCCATTTCAGGTTCTTCTTTCTTGCCCAGTTTAACCTGGCCGTATCTGGAAAAAGCCAAAAAGATGGCAATAAAAAATGTCGCTACCATTAGCACTTGCCAAAAATAACCGAAGTAGTCTACAGACCACCCAAATGTCACATTGACTATATTGCTAACAAAATTTACATTGATTATCGAGGCCAGAACAAATAGAACAAGAAGTCCTCCACTGATAATCATAACAGGCCAATCAATTTCATTTTTTTTACTCATAAAGAAAATTTCCCCCTAGTTTTTTGTGACCCCTAGTTTTTTACAAGGGGTTCCAATTTATAAGTTATAACCTAACACAATATTGCTAATAACCCAAGGCTTATTGCCTATGTAAAAATCTTCAGAATTTTAAGAAATAGTTTAACACAAATAAGAGACTGCCCTATGACAGTCTCTTATTTGAGACTTTTGCAAAATAAGCTTTTTGCTTAAAAATTAACTTTACCAAACAGCTTATTTTGCTATTTGACTTGAATAAAGTAAAGGTTTCACTC
>NZ_JBNPXS010000012.1:0-70816 GCF_050433185.1 Desulfitispora alkaliphila | reverse complement strand
AGAGTGAAACCTTTACTTTATTCAAGTCAAATAGCAAAATAAGCTGTTTGGTAAAGTTAATTTTTAAGCAAAAAGCTTATTTTGCAAAAGTCTCAATATTAGAATCACGAGCCTGCTTTTACTAAAATTATTGATCATTGTTGCCACCTTTTTTGTTCATATTACTATTCAAACGAGATATAGTATTTTTTAGTTGATGATGAAAAGACATGCCCATGTCTATGTTTTCACCATCATCAACTTCTAAATCTAATAGGCTCGCCTCTTCTCCTTCTAGCTCCGTTATCTGGGTAATGTTATTATCAGTAACACCTAGTACCAAAGTCTTACTCCCTACTTTTACAATGGCTATGCCCTTGTTAGCCCCAAGAGATGTGAAATCTAACACTTTAATATGTCCACTGCTAAAGGCTCGTTGATTTTTCTTAATAAATCTTAACAATAGCATTAAAAGGGCTAGTACAATAATCAAGCCCAAAATAACTTTAATAAGCTGAATAGCAAAATCGCCGGTCCCCATTTCAGGTTCTTCGTATGCGGGAGGGGACAAGTTCAAATTATTATCAGGTTCTGCACCTACTGGGGTAATCATTACAAAAAACAATAATATACAAAGGACAAAACGTAAGTAAACGCTATTCCCATTGTTAGTTGTTGTCATCAATCTTTCCTCCAAAAAATTATCCCATCGCTTTCCTTACTGCTTCTAGTACTCTATCAGGTTGAAATGGCTTTACAATAAAGTCCTTTGCGCCTGCCTGAATTGCATCTATTACCATTGCCTGCTGCCCCATAGCACTACACATAATAATCTTGGCATTGGGATCTTTTTGTCTTATCTCTTTCACTGCAGTTATTCCATCCATTTCTGGCATTGTAATATCCATAGTCACTAAATCAGGAGACAACTCATTATATTTCTCAACAGCAACTTGGCCATTTTCTGCTTCCCCTACAACTTCAAAACCATTTTTTGATAGTATGTCTTTAATCATCATTCGCATAAAAGCCGCATCATCTACAATTAATACCGTATTACTCATTTTAATAATCCTCCCTTTGCTTTAAGTTGTTTATCCTCTCTGCTGGACTGACAATATCAGTGACCCTGATACCAAAGTTTTCATCAATTACTACTACTTCTCCTTTTGCTATTAGCTTGCCATTTACTAATAAATCTACTGGCTCACCTGCAAGCTTGTCTAACTCGATAACTGAGCCTGAGGTTAATTCTAAAATTTCTTTAATAGTTTTCTTTGTCTTACCTAATTCCACTGATATTTGAAGGGGAATATCTAGCAGTAAATCTATATTCCTAGCTTCTCTCTCCCTTTCTTGGGATGTCAATGGGGCAAAGTTTGCCGGTTGTACTTTAACTGGATCAGGCTCAGGTTTCACTGGTTCATTGACATTTGTAGAAGTATCTCCTCCATTTTGCATTTGCGGAGCAGCTTTAGGTGGCTCTGCAACTTTAGGTGGCTCTTCTTTGGGATCTGCATTGCCTTGCATTTCACTCATTAGGTTTTCTACCATATCTTTGGCCACATCCATAGGTATAAGCTGCATAAATTGAGTATCTAGAAGTGAGTTAATCACCATACGAAAAGATACTTTTACAAGCTTATCTGAAGAGGTGGTTACTTTGGTATCTAAATTTTCCTCTCCTAAGTTTATCAAAATTATGTTAGGAGGTGATATATCTATTTTAGCATTTAATACTGTAGACAGAGAAGTAGCAGCTGACCCCATCATCTGATTCATGGCTTCACCTATAGCACTAACGTGCATATCGTTTAATTCACCGGGAGGTGCGTTGCCATCCCCACCCATCATCAAATCAACTATCATTGCTGCATCAGGTTGCTGGATTATAAATACACTATTACCGCTTATGCCCTCCTTGTATTGAACATCTATAGCTACAAAGGGAAAGGGGTTTTCTCCACCTAACTCTTCTTTTGTAACAACACTAACTTGGGGAGTAGTAATGTCTACTTTTTTCCCTAAAAGTGTTGATAGGGTTGTGGCAGCAGTACCCATTGATATATTTGCAATCTCTCCAATAGCATCTTTTTCCACATTTGTTAGCTCTTCTTCTACATCAGTCTCAGCTGGTGCCCCACTGTCGCCTCCTTTGAGTAGCGCATCTATTTCTTCCTGAGACAACATGTTGTTATCCATCTTCATCATCTCCTTCTGTTACTACTGAAGTAACTTCCACTGCCATTTTACTGCCAATTAACCCTGGCTTACACTTGTACTTGAGTCTGTTCCCCACATACAAGTCTAGTTCTTGATCTGTTTCTCTTTCAAGAGTAACCACATCTCCAGCTTGAAGCTCAACTAGCTCTTCTACTGTTAAGTTTGTTTCACCAAGGCGCACAGTAAGGGGTATCTTTGCTTTTTCTATTCTCTTCTTTAACGCTGTGATTGTCTCAGTAGTATATTCTTTAGCTGTGGACGAGAACCAAAAATGAGTGCTTAATTTAGATATAATTGGCTCCAAAACTATATATGGCAGGCAAAAGTTTATCATCCCTTCACTTTCACCTATCTTTGCGTCCAAAGTAATCACTACAACCATCTCAGTGGGAGATACTATCTGGGTAAACTGAGGATTGTGTTCAATTAATTCCATTAAAGGATCAATGTCTATTATATTAGCCCACGCTTCTCGCATATAATCCAACATTTTCTGATTTATGCGCATCACTACTGTACGCTCTAAATCTGTTAGACCCCTTGTTTGATCTAGTGGAATCCCTATTCCCCCAAGCATCCTCTCTATAATAGCAAAAGTAATTGTTGGATTAATCTCAAACAGGGCACTTCCCTCTAAAGGAGGAATTTTAAATATATTAATTATTGAAGGATTAGAAATTGATCTAATAAATTCATCATATGTTAACTCATCAATTGAGGCAACAGAAATCTTTACTGATGTTCTCAAATGAGCAGATAAATATGTAGTGATTGACCTGCTGTAATTCTCAAATATAACCTGCAACGTGTTTACTTGGTCTTTTGAAAACTTATTGGGCCTTTTAAAGTCGTAAACTTTTATTTTTTTCTTTTTATCTTCTTCTTTCATCTCTTCTGCTGTGACCTCTCCAGTGGAAAGTATAGACAGGAGATCATCTATTTCATTTTGCGATAATACATCTGACAAATTAACACCCCCTTAACCGAAGCTACTGGAACACAAAGGTATTAAAGTAAATATTTTCAACCTCTCCATTAGCTAGTAGAGGATTTATGGTATTCACTAATTCTTTTTTTAGTTCATTCTTTCCTGCAGCAGTTTCTATTTCTTCAATTGTTTTTTCTGACATTACTAATATAAAGTTATGTCGAATAATAGGAAGTTTATCATCAATCTCCCTTCTCAGACCTCTATTGCCATCAAGTTCCAAGATAATTTGAGTGCGCAAAAATCTCCTTCCACCACTCTCAGCTAAATTCACAGTGAATTCTTCTAAATGGTATGTAGGGCCAAGCTCCACAACAGTTTGTTCAGCACCATTTCCATTGGCTTCGCCTGGAGGACTTACCACCATTGTTGCAACTATAAAAGCTATTCCTGCAGCCAAAAATACAATTGCGATACCCACAATAATTATTCTAAAGTCAAAGTTAAGTTTTTTCTTTTTTTCTTCTTCATTTGACTCTTCAGGCAAAGAAAGCACCTCCCCAACTAATCAGTTAAATTACTCAAAATCACTATATCAACCCTTCTGTTTTGTCTCCTATTCTCCTCAGAATCATTTTCTTCTAAAGGACGGTATTCGCCATAACCAACTGCTGTTAGGCGATTTCCTTCTATATCCTTATCCTCAAAAAAGCGCACTACTGTAGTAGATCTAGCAGTTGACAGTTCCCAGTTGGAGGGAAATTGCCGGGTACTGATGGGAATATCACAAGTATATCCTTCAACTCGGACACTATTATCCATCCCAACTATTGCACTACCCACCTTGGCAAGGATCTCTTCAGCCTGAGGTTTAAGATCAGCTCTTCCAATATCGAACAGCACATCTTCCAGGAGGCGAATTGTAACTCCTCTCTCACTTATAACTGTGACTGCTGAATCTTCTAATCCTTGCTCTTCAATATATGCTTCTAATTCCTTTGCCATGTCTTGAAGTTGAGCTTGTTCTGCTTCAATTTGTTCAATCAATTGGGATATGTCCTCTTCTATATTACCAAGTGTTTCAGCAGAATCTACTACTATTGTCTTGCCACCATCAATTACGCCAAAGGATCCTCTTACAGAAGCAATTACTTGGTTGAATTTAACCGGGTCAATTACCGAAAAAGAAAATAGCAAAATAAAGAAGCAAAGTACTAGGGTAATTGTATCACTGTAAGTAACTATCCAGGGATCTACTCCCTTTTTTTCAGATATCCTACGCTTTCTTTTAGCCGCCAATATTAACACCACCACGACGAATACTCTCTACTTGATCTCTTGATTTTGGCGCCAGGAAAGCCTTCATCTTTTCTTCCACAATTCGAGGGTTTTCACCTGCTTGAATGCTGAGAATACCTTCAATCATTACTTCTTTAGTCAATATCTCAGCACTACTTCTAGTTTTTAGCTTTTTAGCTATAGGAATAAAAATCAAGTTTGCCATAAGTGACCCGTAAAAGGTAGTGGTCAGTGCCACAGCCATTCCAGGTCCGATGGCATCTGGATTATCTAATACCTGAAGCATATTTATAAGTCCTATTAATGTCCCGATCATTCCAAAAGCAGGCGCCATTGCTCCTAAATGTTCAAACAACCCTTGTCCTTCTTTATGTCTCTCTTCCAAAAATGTCAATTCAATATCTAAAATACTGCGCACCAACTCCGGGTCTGTACCGTCAACGACTAGTTGTACTCCTTTTTTCAAAAATTCATCATCTACTTGTTCTGCCTCAGCTTCTAAGGCCAATAGGCCCTCACGTCTTGCCTTTTCTGCAAAACCTACTAAAATGGCTATGATTTCTTCTGGTTCATTCTTGGTATTTTTGAATGCCACCTTTACAGTTTTCATGTGCTGTATAATATCCTTCAAAGGTGAGCTTACTAATGTAGAGGCAAAGGTACCACCGATAACAATCAGCACCCCTTGCACATTTATAAATCCATCCACTGCTCCCCCTTGAACAATGGCTAAAAATATTAATGCAATACCAGATATTATCCCGGCTATAGTAGCAAAATCCATTTATTGCACCTCGCTTCTCTCATCCCTAACCTTGACGTTTATACTTTGACAGGTGGCACGTCTAAATTCAATCACCTTATCTATAACCTCATCCACTGAATCAGCTACAACTATCTTTCTGCCCGTGGATAAACTTATCACTGTATCTGGAGTTGCCTCTACAAATTCAATTAAATCGGAATTAACAACCAGTTCTTTCCCGTTAATTCTACTAACCTTTATCATCTGAACAACTCCTTTCAGTTTTAATGGTGCAAGCTCCTAAGAACTTGCACCTATATATTACCTCTTAAGGTTTACTAATTCCTGCAGCATCTCATCAGATGTAGTAATAATTCTAGAGTTAGCCTGGAATCCCCTTTGGGTTGTAATCATATCCACAAATTCTTCTGATAAATCTACATTAGACATTTCCAAGCTACCAGGAGCAATCGTCCCCCTGCCCCCAGTTCCAGCAACGCCAATCTGTGGGTTCCCCGAGTTATTGGAAACAGCATACAAGTTACCTCCCTGGGACATCAACCCAGATGGGTTATTAAAGTTGGCCAAAGCCACCTTAGCTAGGTTTTCTGTAGTACCATTGGAGAATACACCTAATATATAACCCTGAGAGTCTACTGTAATACTCTCTAAAGTCCCACTTGGGAAACCATCTTGAGTGTTTGCCTGCACCGACATAGGTGCTGCTAGTTGAGTGATGTCAGAGAAATCTAGAGTTAAATTTTCTTCTAAATCCTCTACAAGCAAATCCCCAAAAGCATTATCAAAATTAGTTAGCTCAATGTTTTTCTTCCTATCATCTTCGTCTGGTAAAGTGTCCTCATCACCTACGTGCAGAAGTGTTCCATCATCATCAAAAAACATAGTTCCCCAAATATCATCATTTTGAACTTCACCTGCTGCATTTGCATAAACCCAATCGCCTTGCCCACTTCCTGCTGGCCTAGCTCTAACGGCGTACTCCCATTGATTAATTACTTCACCTGGTTTCATTAAGACCTCAATATCATAAGGTCTCCCGTTTTTGTCATAAAAATCCATTGGTATAGAAACTGCATATTCAGGGTGTACACTAAACTTTCCATCAGCATCGTAGGTACCATCACCATAAGTATTTTCTTCTAACGCGACCCTCGAATCCAAGTTTTTATTGTATGTAATCTCCGTCGATGCTCTTGCTCCTGACTCCACCCCAATAGGTATTCTCAATCCTTCTAAAGAATCTAAGTTCACCGCATTATCATCGATCTTTCCACCAATTTCATCAGGCATCCAGCCTTTCACCTTCATCCCATCTGGGTTGACTACGTTGCCGTTTCTATCGATGTCAAAGTTCCCCGCTCTGGTGTAAAAGGTCTGTCCGTCGTCAGTCCCGACCATGAAGAAGCCATCTCCTTCAATAGCCAGGTCTGTCATTACTCCTGTGGACTGGAGGTTACCTGGAGTGTGGATTACATCAATACTCCCAATAGCCATTCCCAGGCCTACCTGTTGTGGATTTGTACCACCTCTGCCCTGGTCTGGGCCTGCACCGCCTCTGATATTTTGACTCAAAATATCTTGAAAGGTTACCCTACTTTTCTTGAACCCAACTGTATTTACATTGGCGATATTATTACCTACTACATCCATTCTAGTTTGATGGTTACGCAAACCAGAAATTGCTGAATACATTGACCTCAACATTATTGCTTGACCTCCTCGTTTTTCTAAAGTTTTAATATGGCGCTACCGCAGTCAGTTGGTAACGCTAGGGGCCTCCTATTAAGGTCCAGCCCTTACATAATAATTGCACTATCTATATTGGTAAATACGTTTTCCCGCAAGCTACTCTCATCTACAGCTGTTATTACCGTTTTATTTGGTACACTTAATACAAAAGCGTTCTTGTCTATCAAGACCAAGGATTCCCTAGCTCCTTTTTTGCTAGCCTTCTCCAATGCCGCTTCTAGCTTTGCAATATCTCCATCATTCAAAGTGATATTTCTGCTGTCTAGTCGCTTTTGGGCATGGTTAGAAAATTTCAACTGCTTGCTCTCTACAGCTTGCTGTAGCACTTGGGAAAAATCGCTCTTACCGCTCTGCTCTCTAACATTATTACTTATTTTGTTATTCTGCTGCTTGTGCAACGGTGTCATTGGCTGAGGTTGAATAAATAGTTTAGTCATTCCACTCCACCTCTTCCTCGGGTGCCTTGGACAACTCTACTCGCTCAACTTGTCCCAATCCGTATTCCTTACCATTAATCACTAAATTGGGTACACCTTGAACAAATTTTACACTTTCAACTGTTCCCTTTATATTGCCATTATTAGATACGACTGTAGCCTCTTTGCCCACCATATTCAATGCCTGACTTACTAGAGACTCTCTAAAGCTGTTCTCATGATGTTTTGCTATGGTATCAAGCTTGCTAGATAAGCCTTCCTGTAATGTCTCCATTTTTTCATTAAGGTTTTGCATTTGCTCCAATGCACTAAACTGAGCCATCTGAGCTATAAATTCTTTATCATCAACTGGACTTAATGGGTCCTGGTGCCTGAGTTGAGTAATAAGTAGCTTTAAAAAATCGTCTTTTCCCAACAGGTCATTTGGCTTGTCCTGTTTTTTTGCACTATTATTACTGCTGTTAATTATGTCCTCTACTCTCATTTTCTTCACCTCCTATGCCAAAAAATCTATGGAACTATAACCCATCTCTATGTATCGACTGCTGCGCTTGTCTTCATAACCTTCACTATATCGGTCTTCATTTGCAACATCCGAATTCGGAGCGTACATCCCCTTTTTCTTTTGCCCTTGCTCAAAGTTCTCACTACCCTGGTTGTCCTGTTGAACTGATACTTCTATTTTTGGGTTTTTCATTCCCAGCTCTTCTAAGGACTGACGCAACTGGGGCAAGTTACTCTCAATCATCTTTTGCACAATCAAACTCTCTGCTGCAAATTTTGCTACTACTAACCCCCTTTCAACAGCTATCTGCATTTTAAGCTTTCCAAGCTCTTGAGGATGTAGTTGAAAGCTAATTTCTGACTTTGATTCATTGACAATCAATTTTACTTGATGCAGAATTTGCTTTTCTAAATTGGCAAACTGAGGTGTTGCAGCTGTTCTTGCCGTAGTGGGTGTAGCACTTTCCCTCAACTGCTGAGGTTCAGCCATCACCTGCTCTCCACCTAAGCGGAAATTATTACTTACACTATTATCCTGCTTTACAGCATTGTTACTATTTTGAGCCTGTTCCAAATTAATTGTACCTTCCCTAGTTCTGTTAGTATTGTTCCTTGACTTTTTCTCTTGCCTTTCATCCGCTTGGGCTTTTATGTGTTTGCTATTTAATTGATTTTCTTTCATAGCCCCATCATTTGCGCCTTTTACTGGAGTATCTTGCTTCTCCACTCCTGTGGTGTTAAGCTCGCTTCTAAATTTAGTTTCAATACTATTTTTCAGTTCTTGAGAAGCCTGAATTATGGCAGCAACTGCGGATTTAATTTCTGCCTTTGACGCGTATTCTGCATTATTAATTAAATTTGCCAACTGCTCCATAATACCCTGAAGTTGATGTTCCTGTTCTTTTTGAAATTCTTCTGGCAGTTCCAAAATCAACTCTTCCAATTGTGCTAACATGTTTTTTAGCTCTGAAAGCTTATCCTCAATGTCCAACTCACCCTCAAGTAAAGCTGTGAGTTCAGCTAACTCCAAGTCCATATCTAGGCCTGCATCTAACTTTTGATTTTCTACTAAAAGTCCATGGGTTGTAGCCGTGAATATGGATAGGAAGTCTTTTCCTTCTCCTTGTGCTTTTCCTTCTCCTTGTGCTTTCCCTTCTCCCTTAGTGGCTTTACCACTATTTCCTGGAAGCATAGTAGCATTAATCTGGGCTGAATTTATCATTTGTTTTCACCTCCTTTCAAAAAGTTTTTATCTATTGGTCTAATTTCCTAGCAAACTTCGTGTGACTTGAGCGGCTCTGTTGGATTCCATCTCACTGAGAATTCGCGCTACCTGATCACTGTTCATCTCTCTCAATATACCGATAACCTCAGTGATAGTGAGTTCATTCAAGATTTTGACAGCATTTTCTGCTCTCATTCCCGAGTAATAATCTGCTAGTTCCTCATAACTCATCTTCTGAGCCAGCAATTCTTTATTCTGAGCCTCTACCTCATCTAATCTTCCCTCAAGAGAAGATGCTTGATTAACTAAGTTCCTGTTTTCGTTTAAGGCGTCGGTTAAATCCCTGTTTGCTTCAAGTAGCTGCTGCTCTAAGTCACTTACTTGCTGTTCTAGCAAATAAGTTTCTTCATTAATTTGCTCTTCTTCAGTGCTTTCTGCAAAGTATTGCCCTACAACTGGTACTGGCTCTAATCTATGAGTCCAATTAAAAACGTTGAACATGTCTACTATAAACATTATTCCGATAAAGATTACCAGCCAAGCGCCGATTAGAATTTTTGTCGATACTATTCTAGCCACTGACAACAGCTCCTAAATAATCAGTTTCTTTTTTTATAGCAGTGTTTTACTATGGTCAATTCATCAATTTGCTGCTGTTCTAACTTGTCCTGTTCTTGCTTAAATACAGCAAACTGTCTTTCCTTTAGTTTTTGAAATGTCTGTTTTTCTCTGGTGATTTTAAGCAACTCCTGCTGTACTCGTCCTATCACCCGTTCCTGCTCAAAAACCTCTCTCTGGGCATTTTTCATTTGTTGCTCTAAGTAACCTGTATATTGATGATATTGGATTAAGTCAAACCCTGTAGTAATTCTCTTTTCTTTTTTTTGCTCTAAACATTTATAAATCTTATCTTTAAGGTGCTCTACCTGTTCTTGCTTTTCTAAGAGCTTTTTTTGCTCAATTTGCAAGCGAAGTTTCACCTGTTGTTCTTCTTGCTCTTTTAGATCCAGTACTCTTTGTAGCGAAAACTTAAACTTCACCAATCCCACCTACTATTTGAGTATTTTTTTTAATTGGGATAAGGTCTCATCAAATCCATAGCTCTCAGTTAAGCCCTGCTTCATAAATTGATTGCATTTATCTATATTCGCCACAGCTCTGTCTATTTCAGAACTACTTCCCTTTTTATAAGCTCCAATATCCAGCAGGTCCTTGGCATCATAATATGTGGCAAGGACTTTTTTTAATTCATTTGCCGCATCTTGATGGTCTAAGTCAGCAATATCAACCATTACTCGGCTCACACTGGACATAACATCTATAGCTGGGAAGTGATTTTGGCTTGCTAGCTTTCTAGACATTACTATATGCCCATCTAAAATTCCTCTCACTGCATCAGTTATGGGCTCATTAAAGTCATCACCTTCAACTAGAACAGTATACAGCCCTGTAATGCTGCCCTTTTTTGCAGTTCCTGCCCTTTCTAATAGCTTAGGTAACAAAGCAAAAACCGAAGGCGTATAACCTCTAGTGGCAGGTGGCTCTCCTGTTGATAATCCAATCTCTCTTTGAGCCATAGCAAATCTAGTCAATGAATCCATCATTAGTAAAACGTCTTTTCCTTGATCTCTAAAGTATTCTGCTATAGTAGTAGCAACTAACGCTCCCTTAAGCCTTACTAGAGGAGGTTGTTCTGATGTGGCAACGACAACTACTGATTTTTTTAACCCTTCAGGACCTAACTCTTTTTCAATAAATTCATTGACCTCTCTGCCCCTCTCTCCTATTAGGGCTATCACATTTACATCTGCCTCTGTGTTTTTTGCCATCATTCCCAACAGAGTACTTTTCCCCACACCACTACCAGCTAAAATCCCCAACCTTTGTCCTCTACCAACAGTCAGAAGCCCATCAATAGCTTTAATCCCCACTGGTAAAGCTGTCTTTATTCTAGGTCGCTCTAGAGGATCTGGAGCCTTGTTGTTGACACTGTATTCAGTAAATCTCTCTAGTCCATGGCCATTTAGCAGGGGGATTCCTAACCCATTGACTACCTTCCCTAAAAGTTGTGGACCTACTTTAACTGTTAGTCCATCTGCAACTAACTCCACCGTTGAACCCTGTTGGATGTGGCCCAGTTCAGCAAGTGCCATCAGGAGCGTATAGTCTCCTTCAAATCCAACCACTTCAACAAGGGTTTCGTCGTTAACTTGACTAGATATTTTGCATAAAGATCCCAAAGGCACAGCAGGACCTCTAGCCTTTATCAAGGCACCTACTACTTGCTCTACTCTACCCTTTTTTGTTACCAGTTGCATTTGGTCCAGTTTTTTTAAGTATTTATTCACTCTAGTCATTTAATGCTACTTCCTTCAGACCATTTTCTATTTTTTTTAACTGTTCTTCCAGGTTTGTTTCAAAACGCCCTTTTGGTGTAATTACTACACAATTGCCGTCATCTAAATTATTATCAACAGCTACTCTTGTACTTTCGGTGGCGTTGTTGAAATCTCCTTTTGCTACGGCCGCTTCTACAGCTGCAAGGCTTAACTCATTAACGTAAATTACAACCTTATCCCAGACATCGGGCTTCGCCTCTGCAAGTAAAGTTTCCGCAATATTATTAATTGTCTCAGGGTTAATATCTAGTTGTCGATTAACCAGTCGCTGAGCTATACTCACAGCCAACTCCACTATTTCTCCTTCTGCCTGAGTCAACAACTGCACCCGCTGCTGTTCAGCTTCTTTCTGGGTTTTGTTGGCTCTGGCGATTATTTTATCTTTTTCCTTCTTAGCTCTTTCTGTAGCCTCACTTAACCCTTGCTCATACCCTTCTGCTCGAGCACTGACTTGAATTTGCTGGGCTTCGGCTTTAGCTTTTGCTACTAAATCCTCAGCTTCTTGCCTTGCCTCATTTAGCATGCGCTCAGCTGCCTCTTCAGCTTCTAGCAACAATTGCTTAACTGTAGCTTCCGTTTCTTTGATTACTCTATCTTTTTCCTCTAAAAAGGGTGTTAAATCACTGTAGCATTTAGTCCCATCTGGCTTTAAATCCATAGGTTTATCTATTATAAGGCAACCTGCCTTTATCACTTTAGACAATTATCTCATCTCCCCCGCCGCGGGCAATAACTATCTCACCCAACTCTTCTAGCTTGCGGATCGTATTTACTATGCGCTGCTGTGCATCCTCCACATCGCGCAATCTGACCGGACCCATATACTCGATATCTTCTTTGAGCATTTCTGCAGCCCGCTGAGACATATTTTTCTGGAACTTTTCTGCCACCTCTTCGCTGCTTCCCTTCAGTGCCAGTGCTAAATCTCCAGTGTCTATTTCGCGCAACACTTGTTGTACTCCTCTGTCGTCCAAAAGCACCACGTCTTCGAAAACAAACATGCGCTTTTTGATTTCCTCTGCCAGTTCAGGATCATCTATTTCTAATGATTCCATAATTGTTTTTTCTGTCCCTCGATCTACACGGTTTAAGACATCAACCACCGTTTGTACCCCTCCAGCGCTACTGTAATCCTGGTTAAGTATAGTTGAGAGCTTTCGCTCTAAAACTTGCTCAACCTCTTTTAGTACATCGGGAGAAACTCGGTCCATTGTTGCTATTCTCCTGGCTACATCTGCCTGCAGCTCATTTGGAAGGGATGATAGGATAATAGAAGCCTGTTCCGATTCCAGATAAGCCATAATAAGGGCTATTGTTTGAGGATGCTCTCCCTGTATAAAGTTAAGAAGCTGACTGGGATCGGTTTTTCTGATAAAGTCAAAAGGTCGCACTTGAAGCGATGAAGTTAATTTGTTGATAATATCCACAGCTTTTTGGGTACCCAAGGCGCGCTCGAGTACATCCTTGGCGTACTCGATCCCACCTTGCTCAATAAAATCACTGGCAACTGCCATTTGGTGAAATTCTTTGAGCACAGACTCCCGATCAGAAGTGCTGATTTTTCTAACGTTAGCTATTTCAAGTGTAAGCTGCTCAATCTCCTCTTCCTTCATGTGCTTAAACACATTGGCCGAGAGCTCAGGTCCTAAGGAAATCAGCAGCGCTGCAGCTTTTTCTCTCCCACTCAGTTCTTTTTTCCTAACCATTCATTTCACCTCTAGTCATCTGAAAGCCATGTTTTTAGAAGCTTTGCCACATCTTCCGGCTTATCTTTTGCTAAATCTTCAACTTGTCGCTTTAATAAATCCTTTTCTTTGTCTTCTGGACTAATCTGCTCCTTTGGAACAACTTCCTCAATTTCTCTTGAAACTTCATTTTCTGCCATCTTTTTCTTAATGGCTCGGTACCCAAAAAACGCAAAAATTAGTGCTGCAAGCGCTAACACTCCATATGTAATCATCTGCCTAATAAACTGCTGTCTTTCATATTCCTCCATTTGGGCTAACATGCTATCCATAGCCGTCGTATCAAAGTCCATTCCAATCACTTCAACCCAGCCTGGATTTCCAGTTTCCACACCGGCAACCTGAATTCCAGCAGCACTGGCAACTATATTACGAATCCGTTCTTCATCCATAGCACCGAAGTCATCCCACCCTGATGTATCAACTATTACAGATACGGACATATTGTTCACTGTCCCAGGACTTACACGAATGTATTCTTCCTCCCTGTCAATCTCAAAGTTTCTAATCTGTTCTCTTCTATCATACTCAGATGTTGCAGTCTCATCTACCCCCGCAATTGTACCGTCATTAGGGTCAATTCCAGCAGGTCCCCCTGCTCCAGGCATATTTTCACTACTGGACGTTTCCTCAATAAGTTGTTCACTTCTAATAACATTGTCTCCAAAGCGTTCACTTCTTCGCTCAACCTCATCAAAATTCAAATCTGCACTTACGCGCACTACAGCTCTACCACTGCCTAAAGCTCGCTCTAACATAGTTTGAATAGAACGAGACATGTTTTCTTCTAACTTTTCTTTGATTTCAATTTGATTACTTGTTAAGCGATAAGTACTGGAATCGCTCTCTCCAGACCCTAGTCCCTCAGAGAGTATATTCCCGGAGGTATCAATAACAGTAACTTGATCCGAAGATAAATGTTCTACACTATTGGCTACTAATCTCATAATCCCCAAAACCTGATTTTCCCTCAAATTGCTATAGGGTTTTAAGTTTATCATTATTGATGCTGTAGCCGTTTTATCCTCAACATTAAATAGGCGCTCCTCTGGTATAACTATATGCACACGGGCGCTTTCTATTTCCGCCATACTCTCAATTGTTCGAGTTAATTCTCCTTGAAGAGCAACAAGCATTCTAATTCGCTTGTCCGTCTCCGTTTCACCAAACCTGCTTTCATTAAAGGATTCAAAGCCAACTACCCCTCCTCTTGGCAAGTCCTCATTAGCCAACTGAATTCGCAATTGATGCTTTTCCCTTTGGGGCACTAAAATTGTCCTACCCCCATCTGCTAGTTCATATGGTACTCTCATATCATCCAATCGTGCAGCAATTGCCCCTGCATCATTGTGATTCAGGTTAGTAAAAAGAGGTGAATAATCTGGCTTGGTTGCCATTCTCCCTAAAAAAATCATGGTTATTATGACGATAACTACAGAGCTGGAGACTGCCACCTTCTGAGCTGTATTCATTTGCCGCCATTTTGTCAGTACCTGTTCTTGGATTTGCCTCCAATAAACCATTAAGTCACCTCATTTACATTTGCATTCTCATAACCTCTTGATATGCTTCTACTAATTTATTTCTAATTTGAACTGTGAATTGTAAGGCCAGGTCTGCTTTACTTGTAGCAATCATAGCCTGATGTAGATCTATGTCTTCTCCTAAAACCATTTTGGTGTTCATTTGTTCAGCTTTGTGATGTAAGTCGTTTACTGGGTTTAATGCTTCTTTTAAGACATCACCAAAGGATCCATCTGGGGTTTGTTTCCTACTTATGGACTCTGGTAAAGTAAGCGCATCGCTAATATGATTTACTTTCATTTATATCCTCCTTTACCCTCTTCCAATTTCCAGTGCTTTCATAGCCATGTTTTTAGCTGAATTTACAGCTGTTACATTTGCCTCATAGGCTCTAGTTGCACTTATCATATCTACCATTTCCGACACTACATTAACATTAGGTTTTTGTACATATCCAGCCATTTCACCCTCCTGAATTGCATCTGGATGGCTGGGGTCGTATACTAACCTAAATGGCTTTTGATCTTCAGTTATCTTCTCAACCTTTACCCCATTATTTAAAACATTTTTATTCATAGCCTTATTTAGGTTTGCTTGAAAGCTGTCTTGTCCTTTTTCACTTAAAACAACCTGCTTTCTCCTGTAAGGTCCACCATTTTCAGTTCTAGTTGTATTTGCATTGGCTAAGTTGCTGGAAATTGCATCCATTCTTATCCTTTCAGCTGTCAAACCCGATGCACTTACATCAATAGAATTAAATAATCGCACGACTATCTTCTCCCTTCATTTACAGCAGTTCTCAACATGCCAATCTGTCTCGTAAGTTGTTCAATCATACTTTGATAAGTCAAAGTATTTTTTGTCAGATCAGCCATTTCTCTATCTATATCTACATTGTTTCTATCGTTGCGCATAAAAGTATTGCCAACCCTTATGACCTGTGGCTGTACTGACTGACTTTGACTTAAACTTATGTGTTTAGGGTTAGTTATTGCAGGTTGCAGCTTTCTCTTGTTTTTAAGCTGTTTTTTCAACTCATCTTCAAAGCTGACAGCTCCCCTTTTAAACCCAGGAGTCTCCACATTCGCTATGTTATTTGAAATAACTTGGTGTCTTAAAGATGACGCCTCAAGTCCTTTTTCCAGTAGTGAAAGACTTTCCACTCTTGAGAAAATACCCATCACCAGACCTCCAGTCCATTCTGCTTTTTTTCTATTTTTTACTCAACCAAAAAGTTTTTCGACTTTAATACCCTCAATCTTGCTAAAAAATCGTATTAATTTATAAAAGCACAAAAAAGTGACAAAAAGCTCATCTATTTACTTTCTGTCTATCAAAATTTTATCCTGCTATAATTTACTAAAAATAATAATCAAAACAAAAAAAAGACCATGGTCCCTGGTCGCCCCAAGACTATGGTCCTATTTCGCTTCTCCAGAAATACTTAGACTAGTGTTTTAATTTCTCCAACTCACCCATTAAATTCTCATTTAATACTCTAATATACGTCCCCTTCATTCCCAAGGATTTTGATTCAATTACACCTGCACTCTCAAATTTACGCAATGCATTTACAATCACTGATCTTGTAATGCCTGCTCTATCTGCTACTTTACTGGCTACCAACACGCCTTCATCCCCATCTAATTCTTCAAATATATGCTCTACAGCTTCAAGTTCTGAGTAAGATAAGGTTCCAATAGCAATGTGTACGGCAGCTTTTTTCCTGGCCTCTATTTCAATGCGCTCAGCCTTTGCACGCAATATCTCCATCCCCACGACTGTTGCTCCGTATTCAGCTATTACTAAATCTTCGTTATTAAATTCCACATTGAACTTCGCCAGCACCAAGGTGCCCAGTCGTTCTCCGCCCCCATTTATAGGGACAATCGTCACAAGTTTTCCTGTAAAAATGCATGATTGCTCATTATTAAAGATACAACCGTTTTCAATTTGATTGTAGTTTGGTTTCGTCTCTATAACTCGCAAGAGGCCTTCATTATATTTTTCCGGAAAACGCGCCGAGTGGTAAACTATATCCTCCATAGTGTCGCAATTAAAGCTTTCTATAAAATAATAGCCTAATATTTTGCCTCTACGCCCCACTATATAACAGTTGGCACCAATCATACCCCCTAAAACATGGGCCATTTCCTCAAAATTTACCGGGTGACCAGCAGACTTTTGTAGTAGCTTTATTATGTGCCTCGTCTTATCTAGTAAACTCTCCACACATTACAACCTCCTCGTTTTACAAGATGTACTTACTGAGATCTTCGTCTTTTACTACACTTTCTAGTTTTTTCTTGACAAAATCTTTATCAATAGACACTTCCGTACCTATCATCTCTGAAGCTTCAAAGGAAATATCTTCAAGAATCTTTTCAATTATGGTGTGCAGTCTTCTTGCTCCAATATTTTCGGTCTGCTTATTCACCACGTGGGCAATCTCAGCAATTTCATCTAATGCATCTAAGGTAAATTTCAGATTTAGTCCTTCTGTTCCCAGTAGCTCAATATATTGATTTATAATAGAGTTTGTTGGCTCTGTTAGTATCTGTTTGAAATCTTCTTTAGATAAGCTCTGCAATTCCACCCTGATAGGAAAGCGACCCTGTAACTCTGGTATTAAGTCAGATGGCTTAGAAACATGAAAGGCCCCTGCCGCTATAAACAAAATGTAATCAGTTTTTACTGGCCCATATTTAGTCATGACCGTTGATCCTTCTACTATAGGGAGTATATCTCGCTGCACTCCCCCTCTTGATACATCAGCATTGGCATTACTTTCTCTAACAGCTATCTTATCTATTTCATCCAAGAAAATTATCCCCGAATTTTCAACTCTTTCTACAGCACTTGCTGTTACTTCGTCCATATCAATAAGCTTTTGTGCTTCTTCTTGGGCAAATATTTTAACTGCCTCTGCAATTGTCACTTGCCTCTTCTTCTTCTTTTTGGGAAGCATATTACCAAACATATCTTGAAGGTTGACTCCCATTTCTTCCATCCCTGAACCAGAAAAAACATCTAGCATAGGTGAGCTGTTTTCTTCCACTTCAATCTCAATATATTGATCATCCATTGCTCCAGATGATAGTTTTTCCAGAAGATTGGTTCTTCTAGCCTCAAGGCGCTTTTGTCTCTCTTCTCGTTCCAGGTCCTTTTCGCTTTTAGTTTCCACACCCTGGTCACCAAAAAACATGTTGAAAGGGTTTGTTTCTTTTTTATCACCCCTGGGATTTGGAACTAATATTCTTATCAATCTATCCTGTGCTAACTTTTCAGCTTTCTCTTCTACTTTTTTTATTTTTTCACTTTTTACAATCCTAATAGCAGTCTCTACTAGTTCCCTAATCATAGATTCAACATCTTTACCCACATAGCCCACTTCTGTAAATTTGGTCGCTTCCACCTTAACAAATGGGGCATTAACAAGCTTCGCCAGTCTACGTGCAATCTCAGTCTTGCCTACGCCAGTTGGCCCAATTAAAATTATATTCTTGGGTATAATATCCTCTTGAACCTCAACAGGTAATTTTTTTCTACGATATCTATTTCTTAAGGCGATAGCCACTGCTTTTTTAGCCTGTTCCTGTCCTACTATGTACTTATTCAAATACTCCACTGTCTGTTTTGGTGTTATTTCATCCATTTACATTACCCCCACTAATCCAATTCAATTGTGGTTATGTTATCGTTAGTATAAACACAAATTTCTGCCGCGATTGCCAAGGATCTTTTGCATATTTCCGCTGGTTCCAAGTCAGTATTTTCCAATAGTGCCTTAGCTGCTGCTTGAGCATAAGAACCTCCAGACCCGATTGCGGCAATACCATCGTCTGGTTCAATTATTTCACCATTACCTGATACTATCAGTACTTGCTCTTTATCGGCTATAACTAAAAGTGCTTCTAATTTTCTCAACACCTTGTCTAATCGCCACTCTTTGGTCAATTCTACTGCCGCCCTCTGAAGATTACCGTTGTACTCTTCTAGCTTTGTCTCAAACTTTTCAAAGAGAGTTATTGCATCGGCAACAGAACCAGCAAAACCAGCAAGAACTTTCCCTTGGCTTAGCTTTCTCACCTTAACTGCTTTGTGCTTCATCACGGTACTATTTCCAAAAGTAACCTGCCCATCTCCGCCAAGAGCTACTTTCGCCCCTATGTGAACAGCTACTATAGTTGTCCCTTTTATCAAATTTATCACCAACTATTCTAAAATTCAAAGTTTAAATCTAATCTCTTGTGTTGTAGGCGTATTAATATACCCTAAGAGGTCCTCAACTACACTTGCATCTGTTCCCCCTTCAACCAGATGAGTAGCAAAAGAATCTCTTAGTGCCTGCGAACAAATGTTTGTTTCCAGCGAAACCTTTTTTATGTACTTAGAAATCAAAAAGCGTACCCAGCGCTCAGTAATTCTCTGTCCTTTTTTATCTATAAACAGCGCATCCTTAGTTCTACCTTTATCTAAATATGGTCTGCCTCTATCAAAATACTCCTCTAGTGCTATTTGTGCCCACTGCCCTATAGGAGCATACTTAGAGTCCCCATCCGCCTTTGAGACAGTAAAAAGTCCCAACTGCACATCGCAATCTGATATGTTTAACCTTACAAGCTGGCTTAGGTTTAGTCCTGAGCCATATAAAAGTTCTATTACGGCTTTATCTCTCAATCCCTGAGGTTTAGTCAAATCTGGAGCATTAAGTAAGAGCAGCGTGTCTTCGAAATAACCTCTACCCACAAAGTTATATGTAGACTTATCCTGTTTGATTAAGTATTCGAAGAATTCTTTAACAGCTAGCATCCTATTATTTATTGTAATCCGATCCAATTCCAGTTCGTGTAAATGAGCTAAATAGTGCCGCATCTGGTACATATTAACAATTGCACGACCTTCATCGCTATTACACAAGTTAGTACTATCTCTCATGTACTTGGCAAATTGAATCACATCAGAACATTGACCAAGAGCAATTTCTTCTGAGAATCCTTTTTGTTCGACTAAAAAATCAAACAAAAGATCAATATCAATTTCGCCCCAGTTTTTTCTCATAGAGCTTCACCACGTAATTAGTATTTTTTTCACATAATAAGGTTATCACAATAATAAAAACATTACAAGTTAAAGACAGCAAGCTTTTAGCGAATTGTCAAATTATTTTGAAAAATACTTAAATTCCCTAATGCTCTCTCAGATATACGACGGTTTTTCTCTTTTTTATCTTTAATTTTCTTTCCTAATGGAGGAAACAAGCCATAATTTATGTTCATAGGCTGAAATTTTTTGGCCTTTGAGGATACTAAGTAGTTCCCTAATGCACCTATTGCAGTCTCTTTTGGGAATTCAACTTCTTCTTTACCCAAAAGCTTCAGGTAAGAATTTATTGCTGCTACAAGGCCACTAGCTGTAGACTCAACATAACCTTCTACACCAGTTATCTGGCCTGCAAAAAATATTTGTTCACTTTTTTTCAGGCGCATGGAATTAGTTAATAATTCTGGTGCATTTAAAAAGGTATTTCTGTGAATTACACCCATTCTTACAAACTCAGCATTTTCTAGTCCTGGTATCATGGAAAATACTCTTTTTTGCTCAGGCCACTTTAGCTTTGTTTGAAAACCTACCATATTATATAGGGTTCCCTCTTTATTTTCCTGACGCAATTGGACCACAGCGTGAGGTATTTCACCAGTTCTGGGGTCTTTCAAACCCACTGGCTTCATCGGCCCAAACTTCAGCGTTTCTTCTCCTCGCCACGCCATCTCTTCTATAGGCATACACCCTTCAAAGAATACCTGTTTTTCAAATTCCTTAGTTTCAAATTGCTCCCCTGTTATTAACGCACTATAAAAATCCTTATAGTCTGTTTCACTTAGAGGACAGTTTATGTATGCTGGCTCACCTTTATCATACCTGGAAGCATAATAAGCCACATCCATGTTTATTGATTCTTTTGTTACTATAGGTGCAGCCGCATCGTAAAAGTACAGGTAGTTCTCTCCTGTTAACTTTGCTATAGACTGAGACATAGACTCAGAAGTGAGCGGACCTGTGGCTACAATTACAGGGTGCTCAAACTCTAGAGATGATACTTCCTCTCTAATGATATTAATATTTTCATGGCCTTCAATTGCTTCAGTAATTGCCTTTGCAAATTCGTTTCTATCTACAGCTAAGGCTCCCCCTGCAGGCACTTGATGCTCATCTGCACATTTTATTATTATAGAGTCAAATCTGCGCAACTCCTCTTTCAGTAATCCTACAGCATTTTCTATATTTGCGGCTCTCAGAGAGTTACTACACACTAATTCTGCAAAATAGCCGGTTTTATGAGCAGGCGTTTGCTTATTAGGACGCATTTCGTATAAGTCTACATGCACCCCTCTATTAGCTAGCTGCCAAGCTGCCTCAGAGCCAGCTAGCCCCGCACCAATCACTGTTACTTTATTTTTCATTAAAATCTCCTTCCGTAACTTCTTCTTCGTAGTGACATTCACTGTCTGGACAGAATATTCTAGTTCCCTTTTTCTTAGTAGTCTTTGTTACAAGTCTCTTACTACACTTGGGACAACTTTTTTCGATAGGTTGATACCAGGATATGTATTCACAGTCAGGGTAGTTTTTGCAACCATAAAACACTCTACCTTTCTTACTTCTTCTAATTACCACCTGTCCATCACATTCTGGGCAACTAACCCCCACCTCTTCAAGCAAAGGTTTAGTATTGCTACAGTCGGGAAAACCGGGACAAGCCAAAAATTTACCGTATCTACCCATTTTGATTACTAAGTTTTTTCCGCACTTTTCGCATATTTCATCGGAAACCTCATCTTCAATTTCTATTTTCCCTATTTCTTCTTCAGCTTTATCTAATAATTGTGCAAATGGTTTATAATAGTCTTTTACAACTTCTTTCCAGTAGAGTTCCCCTTCCTCTACTTTGTCTAAACCTTCTTCTAAACTAGCTGTAAAATCCACATCTAAAAAATTTATAAAATACTCTTTTAGTAATTCATTTACAATCCCCCCCAACTCAGTTGGGTGAAGCTGTTTCTCCTCCTTAACAACATAGCCTCTACTCTGGATAGTATCAATAATAGGTGCATATGTACTGGGTCTTCCAATCCCTAACTCTTCTAGAAGCTTTACTAATGTAGCTTCTGTAAATCTAGCAGGAGGTTGTGTGAAATGCTGCTTTGGGTCTAGCTTTACTAGGTCCATTTCAGTACCCTTATCTATTTCTGGAAGCAATACATCTTTTTTCTTAGTGTCTTCATCAGTGTACACTTTCATAAATCCTTGGAATTTAACTGTAGATCCTGTTGCTCTAAAGGTGTACTCTCCAGCAGCAATATCCAATGCTGTATTTATCAAAACAGCTGAACTCATTTGACTGGCAATAAATCGCTCCCATATTAAACGATACAATCTATTCTGATCTCTACTCAGATATTGTTTCATCAAATCTGGTGTCTTCTCTGTGTATGTGGGCCTAATTGCCTCATGGGCATCTTGCACTTTTTTACCTTTATCTTTGTATGCCCGTTCTTTTTCTTGAACGTAATCTTGTCCATATTTTTCTTTTATATAGCTCGTTGCTTCTTCCTGTGCAGTGGAAGAAATTCGCTTAGAGTCAGTTCTAATATATGTAATCAAACCAACCGTACCTTCTTTTTTATCTAACTCGATTCCCTCGTATAGCTGCTGCGCTATGCGCATGGTTTTTTTAGGAGTAAAGTTTAGCTTTCTATAAGCATCCTGCTGTAGTGTACTTGTAGTAAAAGGTGGCTGAGGATTCTTTTTTCTCTCCCGTTTAGTGAGCTCATTGACTATGTATTTTTCTGCCTTTATATCTTCAATTATTTGTTTCATTTCTTGCTCGTTCTTGATTTCTACCTTTTTACCTTTGTGCTTTGCCAGTTTTGTCAGTAGTTCAGTACCTTTTACTTTTAAAGTCGCCTCTAAACTCCAATATTCTTCAGGTACAAATTCTTGGATCTCTTCTTCACGGTCACAAATCAACTTCACTGCTACTGATTGAACTCTTCCTGCACTAAGTCCTTTCTTTACTTTTCTCCATAATAATGGACTTAAGTTGTAGCCAACGAGACGATCTACAATTCTTCTAGCTTGCTGCGCATCTACACGGTCCTTATCAACGCATCTAGGAGCTTGAACTGATTGTTTTACTGCATTTTTTGTAATCTCGTTAAACTCTATTCTGCATTCTTTTTCCTCATCTATTTTTAGTGCCGTTTGAAGATGCCATGCAATGGCCTCCCCTTCGCGGTCAGGGTCAGTAGCCAGTAATATTTCTTTTGCCTTTTTAGCTTCTCCTCTCAACTCTTTTAAAACCTCTCCCTTACCCCTAATAGTTATGTATTTAGGTTCAAAGTCGTTTTCCACATCCACCCCAAATTGACTTTTAGGAAGATCTCTAACATGTCCCATAGAAGCTTTAACCGTATATTTACGACCAAGAAATTTGCTTATACTCTTCGCCTTAGCAGGCGATTCTACAATTACCAATGTTTTTGACAATTACTATCACCTCAGTCTATCTAAATCATGCTAGTATATAATATTTACCAGGAAGTTGTATTATTAACCCTTTTAATTCTAAATTTAATAAGATCGGACTTAATACATTAATATCTTCTTTTAATATATTGGCCACATTGTTTATATGTATTGGCTCCCTGGATATAAAATCTAATATCTTATTTTCAGTACTACTTATGTTTTGGGGAAAGCTGTCAGGTTTAAGATTTTGTCCATTATTTCTACTTTCAGTATACTCTTCTATTATATCCTGAGCACCTTCAACCAACTTAGCTCCTTGTTTTAACAAATTATTAGTACCTCTAGCAGCTGGATTAGTAACCATCCCCGGCAAAGCATAAACATCTCTACCTTCTTCTAGAGCAAAGTCAGCAGTAATTAATGCGCCACTTTTTTCTCCTGCCTCCACAACTAAAACCCCTTGGGCTAACCCACTTATAATCCTGTTTCTGGCAGGAAAATTATTAGGTAATGGTCCTTGTCCAGGAAGATACTCAGAAATAACAGCTCCCTTTTCTATTATCTTCTGATAAATATTATTGTTCTCTGGCGGGTAGACCACATCAACACCACAACCTAAAACAGCTACTGTTTCTCCTGTTTTTAGTGCACCTTTATGAGCATAAGTGTCTATTCCCCTTGCAAGTCCACTTACAACTATATATCCATACTCAGCTAAGTCAGTTGATATTTTCGCTGCCATTTCTCTAGCATAATAGCTGCAGTTTCTTGATCCTACCACAGCAATCATTTTCTTTTGAAGACATTGAATATTTCCTTTCCCATAAATAACAACTGGGGGATTGTAGGTATGCTTTAATATCTCTGGGTATAATGCATCCTGTAACGTAACAAACCATATCCCCGCCTCATCAATTTTCTTTAATAACTCGGAAGGTTTCGCCTTGCTTCTATAGTATACAAATTCATCAACAACTTTAGTAGGTATTTGATTTACCTGCTGGAGTTGCTCTCTGCTGGCCATCCAGATGTCCTGGACACTTCCGAAATGATCCAATAAGTTTTTGAAACGCTTAGTGCCAATCCCAGGTGCAGAGTTTATCGCTACCCACAAGCCTTGAATATCCATCACACAAGCCCCCATAGAGATTTATTTTGTAACCATTCGTTAAAAATACCAATTATCCTTCCTTTGGATATTCATTTAACCAACAGAAACATAACTTTCTTCTAAGGCATAGAATACGCTCCAGCTTTTAAGCATACTTATATATCAACGAGCAAGGGAGTTGATAGCGGTGAATTTTAAATTAATCAAATCCATGCTCCAGGCTAGAATTGATACCGCTCAAAAAAAATATATGATTGCCAATAAGGTCAATAATGTTAGCGCCATGTCAGGCTGGAGCTTTGTAATTGCCGAATTAAACGACTTGTTACAGCAAATATCCCAAGTAGAAGAGGCCTCCTGGAAAAAGAAGCTACTAGTAAAACAGCTCAAAAGTGAGCTCTCCCATTACAATTTATCTCAAGATCAATTAGACAAGTTGGCTACCTTATTAATGGAGTCAAATTTACCTCTGTCCCATTATAAAATCTTTTTAGACATCATTGCCCCTTTAGAGCAGACTGGTATTATTGACAATTAACCTGAACTCAGCGTCTAAAAAATCTGCTGCACGCTTGCACATAAGCATTTTTGTCAGAAATATTTCAAAATATTCCATAACTGAAGCTTTCTCTGTGTCAATCTCTATGTGCAATGTGATTACGCGCTTCTCTCCATTTACCAATAACTGAACATTATCTACCGCATAATTTACTCTATCCCTGGGCGTGAACTGAGATTGGTCTTTCTTTCGCACTCTGTCCCGATGCACATCACATTTATCAGCAATAATTACAGCTGCAGCTACCGCATTAACCGAATGGCCTGTAGTTTCCTCGTGATTTCCAATGGCTCCCAATACAATAGCAATACTATCTATATCAAACTCTAACTCTTTTAGAATTTGATAACTCAACAATGATCCACTGCGACCATGATCATACCTATTGAATAAGTTTCCAATATCATGTAGATAGCCTGCCACTTGGGCTAATTCCGCCTCTTTTTCCCCATACCCTAATTTTATTAAAATATGTCTGCTATTTTCTGCTACATTTTCTGCATGGTTTATCCCGTGAGCTATAGTTCCCCTTGTATCTAGATACTCACGGGCTTTTTCCATATGTATTTTTATCTTTAAATTTTCTTTAACTGAAGCATAGTTACTCATAGGTCACCTCTCTAATAATTTATTAGTAGTATAATATATATCCATCTGTTGACAAAATAAACAAAATTTTTTTGCAACTAGCAGGATTTCCTATATCATGTGAAGAATATTTCAAGTAAAGCGGTAGGTGGTGAAAACATGCTTGCCAAAGTAAATTGTTGTAGTCTCAGTGGTCTAAACAGTTCCTTAGTCACTGTAGAAGTTGACATCGCTAATGGACTACCCAGCTTTGATATAGTTGGCCTTCCAAACGCTTCCCTTAAAGAGTCCAAAGAGCGTGTGCGAACTGCACTGAGAAACTCTGGTTATGACTTTCCTTTAAAACGCATTACTGTAAACTTAGCGCCTGCTTATATTAAAAAAGCGGGTACACATTTTGATTTGTCAATTGCTATAGGCGTACTAGCTGCTACAGGACAGATTCCTTCTTCTGACCTTAAAAAATATATTTTTATTGGCGAATTATCATTGGATGGCTCAATTCAAGATGTATCAGGCGCTCTAGCCTTAACCGATTTATTTGATAAACAATTTGAAATCATTACTTCTAAAAACAATGCTATTGAAGCTAGTATTATTGAAGGAAACCGCTGTAGGTATGCCACTAAAATTACTGAAGTAGTCAACCATTTAGTTGGTAAAGACAAACTACCTACAGCATCTCCAAGCAAAGGTAACAGTATTTGCCACTCACTTGACTTTGCAGATGTAAGCGATCAGCAAGAAGCTAAAAGAGCTTTAACTATTGCTGTAGCAGGAGAACACAACATTATTATGTGCGGTCCTCCTGGAAGTGGCAAAACAATGCTTGCAAAACGTGTACCTTCAATAATGCCTCCTATGTCTTTGCAAGAACAAATTAATACAACTAAGATTTACAGTGTTGCCGATATGTTACCAAAAGACGCGCCTCTCATAACAGAGAGACCCTTTGTGGCACCCCACCATAGCTGTACTGCCACTAGCATGATTGGTGGAAGTTCAAAATTAAGACCTGGCTTGCTAAGCTTAGCAAATAACGGGGTTCTGTTTTTGGATGAAATGACTGAGTTCTCAAGAAATGTATTAGAAACTCTACGTCAACCCTTGGAAGAATTCAAGGTTACTGTTTCAAAAGCAGCAAGCACAGTTTTCTATCCAGCAAATTTTCAGCTAGTTGCTGCAATCAATCCTTGTCCTTGTGGTTACTTAACTGTACCTGAAAAGATATGTAAGTGTACTCCTATACAAAAGAGCAGGTATATAAAAAAAATATCCGGACCCTTATTAGACCGAATAGATATTCAGATCCAACTTCAGCCAGTTAAGTTTTCTCAGCTCCATGACCACAGAGAAAGAAGTAATAACAGTTCAAAAAAAATGCTTGAGACTGTTAATACAGTAAGACAAATTCAACAAACTAGATGGAACTACCTAGATTGGCAAAAACGAAGTTCAGGCAGAGTCCCTATAAAGCATTTAAAAGAGAATTCATTTATCACTTCAGATGCAAAAAGAACCTTAGAGCTTGCTTTTAATAAATTAAAATTAAGCGCTCGCTCTCATGATAAAATTTTGCGAATAGCTAGAACTATAGCTGATATCGACAGTAATGAGGAAATTAATTCTACTCATGTCGCCGAAGCAATTCAATACAGATCTTTGGATACCATGTGGAAACATACTATTTAACCGTCAAGTTTTTGCACCACTTGAATATAATGATAGTGAAAAGTTTTGATTTTCTTGTGAAACATTACACATTCCTTGAAGGGAGGTGATCCACATGGATGGTGGCATTATAACTATTTTAGTAGTATGCGTTGTTGGCTTGGCTGCAATGATAGCTTTTGCCATGAAGACTTCAAAGTAATTATAAAAAAGAATGAAGGCTTCATATGTATCATTGCATATGTGGCTCTTACTAAGACCTAGTCTTACTAAGAGCTGTTTTTTTATTCTAGGACCAGTTCCCTCCTCTGACCAAAGCCATATTTGTTATCGGTATAATACAGAACATCAACCTTAAACAAATAAATATTGCTCTCTTTAATAATAGATAGCATCTTCCCCTTTTCTTTTATAAAGCCCTTAATAAACGGGAACTTACTGGAAAACATATTCACTACCTTGCCCTTCTCTATACTGCTATGAATTTGAGTCACCTTTCCTTCCATTTGCACACCTTTAATATCAGTCCAACAATTGCATCCATTGCTTATTGTTGCAGCAGCCCATGGGCTCCTATCAATATTTTTTGCATGTCTGCTCCTTGAACTGGAGAAAAAGAAAAACTCAAAATTTCTATTAACATAAAATACTGTTGCTGCCTGAGGTAAGTTTTTTTCAGATATAGTGGCCAGTGTCATTTCATTTTGATTTGCTACTAACGCTAGCACATCTGATTTTAGTGTGTCCATAGTTAAAAAGCCCCTTCTATATGCTGAATATCCACCCTGTTTTTTTCTTTAATTATTATAGAAATTACATCAAAACGAATGTTTACCTCAGTAGATAGTTTTTTATCTTTATAAAGGTAGTAGCTTGCAACTCGTCTAATCTTCCCCTGCTTTTTTGCAGTAACAGCCTCCTGCCCATAGCCACAGTTAAGACTCTTTCTCGTTTTCACCTCAACAAAGAGTAGTAAATTATTTCCTCTACAAATTATATCTATTTCGCCTAAATTACACCTGTAATTCTTTTCTAGTATAGTGTAACCTTTACTAATTAAGTTTTCAACCGCCACTCTCTCACCTAGAACACCCAATTCTTTTGCTTTCAACATTAATCACCTGCTAATTAAGTTATATGTACAAAAAGAGCTAGGCGAACCTAGCTCTTTTGCTTAAAATGGCATAAATGCCTGTGCTGCAAGTGCAGCCAACTCAAGTATGGGCGTTGGATATACTCCAAGTACTACCGTTACCACCAGACATACCATTAACCCAAATTTCATTCCACTAGATATAGCAATCGGCTCATCACTCTTAGGCTCACCTAAATACATCACTTTTACTATCATTAGATAGTAGTAAACTGATACTAAGCTCATACCTAATGCTAACATGGCAAGCCAGATATACCCTTGTTCTATTACAGCAGTAAACAAGAAAAACTTACCGATAAACCCTGATAGCGGTGGCAATCCAGCCAATGATAACAAGCACACTAGCATTACTGTGGATAACAAAGGAGCCCTCGTACTTAAACCCGCATAATCCTTAATCTCCGTACTACCTGTAGCATTTTCATAGGCAACTATCACAATAAAGGCGCCTAAATTTGTAAACACATAGATGAATGAGTAGAACAACACAGCTGTAATTCCCAGTTCACTGTATGCAATTAGCCCTAATATAATATACCCCGCATGACCAATACCAGAATAGGCCATTAGCCTCTTTATATTCGTCTGGGGAATAGCCACTAAGTTACCTAGAATTAGTGTCAATACCGCTAATACAATTAACAGTACAACCCACGCATCTAAAGTTCCCTCGAAGCCAACTACCATCAATCTTACAAAGATGGCGAAAGCAGCAGCTTTTGATGCAACAGATAAAAGAGCAGTTATTAGTGACGGTGCTCCTTCATAAACATCAGGGGACCACATGTGGAAAGGAACAATTGCCAACTTAAATGCGAACCCTACAATTACAAAGATAATCGCCAGCAACATTGCAGGTTCAATTCCTTGAGCAACAGCCGCTGTAATATCCGTAAAGTAAACGCTACCTACAATCCCGTAGACTAGTGTCAATCCATAAAGTAAGATGGCAGAGGATACAGCTCCTAAAATCAAATATTTTAGCCCTGCCTCAGCCGACTTGGCATTTTCCTTACTAAAAGCTGTCAAGATTATGAATGAGATAGTCATCAATTCCACACCAACATAAGTGGTTATTAAGTCAGAAGCAGAAGCCAGTACCATCATTCCCAAAGTAGCAAAAGTAATCAACGTGTAGAATTCGATTTGGTACTCTCCTCTTTTCTGAATCCACTCATTAGAGGCAAAGATAACTAATATCCCAGACAACAAGAAGATAGCCTTAAAGAACGTAGCATAGGGGTCAATTGTATACATCCCCATAAAAGTATCATTCACATTTGCCATGCTAATAGTTAAAGCAAGCAAACCAATGAAAACAAGTCCAGTCAAATTACCAATACTCTTTCGCTGACTGCGAGGAGTAACCATGCCGATCAGCAAAAGTAGAATTCCAAAGCCTGCAGTAATTATCTCTACCGAGATTAAAGACCAGTCCATATTCATTACTCCACCCCTCCTAACTTATCTATACTTCCTTCTAAGGCAGGAGTGACGTGATCCATTAGTGGTACAACCCCGCTATTGATAATATCAGTCATCAGCGAAGGTAATACACCAAATAGTATTAACACACCACAAAGGATGACTATTGGTACCATTTCTATCCCTTTTGCATCTTCTAAGTGATCCCACTCAGCTTTCCTCGGTCCGAAAAAGGTAAATTGAACAACCCTCAGTACGTAAATAGCTGTAATAACTACCCCTAAGACAGCTATTATTGCCAGTGCCTTAATTGGTACTGCAAATACTCCTACTTGGAACAACTCAGGGTTAGCCGTATAGGTTCCCACAAAAATCAGAAATTCTGCTACAAAGTTACTTAGTCCAGGTAGACCCAAGGAAGCTAATCCAGCTATCACAAATCCAGTAGCAATCCTCGGCATCTGGTGGGCTAAACCACCAAATCTGGCTATCTCCCTAGTATGAGCCTGGTTGTATACATTTCCAATCAGGGCAAAGAACAGCGCCGTCATAATTCCATGGGCAAACATTTGCATTACAGCTCCACTAATACTAATAGTGTTTAACGCTGCAATTCCCAATAACACATATCCCATGTGACTTACACTAGAGTAACCAACCACAAACTTAAGGTCTTTTTGAACCATAGCCACCATAGCACCATAGGCCACGTTCACAATACACAGTAGTGCAATTAATGGTGCCCAGAATACAGCTCCTTCTGGAAAGAAGAACACACCAGCTCGAATTAATCCGTAGCCACCTAGCTTCATCAAAACACCGGCGTGAAGCATACTCACAGCAGTAGGTGCCGCTACGTGTCCATCAGGAGACCAAGTATGCAATGGCCACATAGGAACCAAAAATCCAAAACCAACTAACATTAAAAAGAACACAAACTTTTGAAATCCTAAATCATAGGTCACACTTGCTAAGGTTGGAATATCAAAAGTTAAATACCCTAACTCATTTCCTGCATAGACATAAGTAGCTATAACCCCAATCAAGGCAAATGCACTACCTACTAACAGGTAAAGAGTTAATTTCATAGCGGAATACTCTTTTCTTGTACTTCCCCAAATTGCAATAAGGACGTACATAGGTATTACCGCTACTTCAAAGAACAAGTAAAACCAAAACAGGTCTCTAGTGGCAAATACTCCAAATACCCCCGCCACTAATATTAACAAAAAGATAAAAAACTCTTTAACTCTTTTGGTCATACTCCAAGAGGCTAGCACACCTGTAAATATTACTATAGCTGTCAATAAAATCATGGGTAAACTTATCCCGTCAACCCCTAAAGAGTAATTAATACCAAAACGCTCAACCCAAACAATATCCTCGTTAAACTGAAATCCTCCCACACCAGTATCGTAAGCAATGTAGATAATTACTGACAGAACTAGTGTTACAAAGGTTGAAATTGCTGCTACCACTTTCAGCATTTTGTCTTCACTTTCAGGTATAAAGACCATTATTAAGGCTCCAATAAGCGGTGCCAATATTATCGCTGTTAGAAATGGAAAGCTCATTGTACACCTCCTAGCACTGGTACTGCCATTACCAGAACTATTAACGCAACTGCAATAAAGATAACCATGGCATAGCTCTGTAGATTACCAGTCTGTAGATATCTGAGCTTACCTCCAACCGCTCTGGTTAGGTCTGCAAACCCATCAGCCAAACCATCCACCACTTTGCGATCGTTCCAATTAAAGGCAGCTCCAAGTGGAAGAACTATTTTATCGAAGAACCACTGATATAGTTCATCAATGTAGTACTTATTGTATAGTAATGTGTATACAGGTTTAAATCTCTGCTTCAGCTGCTCTGCTGAAATTGCTTTTTTACTATATATTAGCCATGCCAAGGCAATTCCCAGCAAGGCAACTCCTGTAGACTTTATGGCGTTAGAAACTTTCAACACAACCTCAGTTGGCTCGCCAAAGTAAATCCACTGGTAGAAGTTATTTTGCAGCATAGGGGAGCCCATAAATCCAGCAAATACTGCAAGTGCAGCTAAAATAACAAGTGGTGCTGCCATGCTAACAGGGGATTCATGAGGATGGTTTTCTGGCTTTTCAGGTTCGAAGAATGCCACAAAAATTAATCTAAACATGTAGAAAGTTGTCATAAACGCTGTTATTGTCCCCACCCAATAAAGCATATTGAAACCACCATGGCTAGTTGCCACTAAGATGGCATCTTTACTCCAAAAGCCTGCCAAGGGAAATACCCCCGCTAAAGCTAATGCACCAATGATAAAGGTCCAAGTTGTAATGGGCATTTTTTTGTAAAGTCCGCCCATTTCCCATATATCTTGCTTCTCATGAAGAGCGTGAATAACACTTCCCGCACCCATAAATAGTAGCGCTTTAAAGAATGCGTGCGTAGTCAAGTGAAACATAGCAGCTGTTATACTGCCAACTCCAATAGCCATCACCATAAAACCTAGCTGGCTCAGCGTTGAAAAAGCCAGGATTCGCTTAAAGTCATTTTGAACTAGAGCAATAGATGCTGCGAAAAACGCAGTAAACGCTCCTATATATGCAATAACCAATAGGGCATCTGGGGTAGCTGCAAATAAAGGAAATGCTCTAGCCAGTAAGTACACACCTGCCGCAACCATAGTAGCCGAGTGAACTAGGGAAGATACCGGAGTAGGCCCCTCCATGGCATCTGGAAGCCAAACATGTAGAGGAAACTGTCCCGACTTACCTACTGGTCCCACAAAGATCAATAAAGCTATAATAGTGAGCAAACCAACATTTTCAAAACCTGGTGCCGCTGCTGCTATTTCGCCAAAGTTAAATGTTCCGAAAGCGAAAAACAGTATTAAAATCCCCACTAAAAAGCCAAAGTCTGCAACCCTGTTAGTGATAAATGCCTTCTTGTTAGCTTCAACAGCAGAGTGCTTGTGAAACCAAAAACCAATTAATAAATAGGAGCAAAGTCCAACTAACTCCCAAAATACAAACATTTGAAAGTAGTTATTTGCTATTACTAAACCTAGCATAGAGAACGTAAACAAGGATAAATATGCGAAAAATCTCGAATAGCCTTCATCCCCGTGCATATATCCTACAGAATAAAACATCACTAGTGTGGCAACAAAAGTTACTACAAATAGCATTACTGCTGAAAGGGGATCTATCAGCACTCCCATTTCTAGGGTAATTCCTTGAACTGCCAACCATGTAACCGCCACTTCCACCGGGTTATCCATAGTTATCGCTGGGTCCGTTAGGGTTTGAGCTAAAATACCAACGGAAATAGCTGTAGCTGCTAGCATGGACAAGATGGCAGTTATTGCACTCAGCATCTTATAGGGTCTAAATGCGAATGCAATTAAAACGAACGCAATCAAGGGAAGCGCAGGTATTAACCATGCATATTGTATCATCTATCTTTACACCACCTTTTTGTAGAAACTCTACCATTTCAACCAATCTAAATTTAACACATTTGAAGTCATTCGGTTTCTGTATATTGCAATTACTAGTGCCAAACCCACGGCAATTTCCGCTGCTGCAACTAATATTACAAATAAAGCAAATACGTGGCCTATAGGGTCCTGAGGTGCAATATATCTAGTAAAAGCTATGAGATTGATGTTAACCGAATTGAGCATCAGCTCTATCCCGATTAAAACTGCTACTGCATTCTTCTTAGCTAAGACACCATAAAGCCCGATGCAAAAAAGCATCGCACTGAGAGTTAAATAATGTTCTAAACCGATCATTTTGTATTCTTCACCCCTTTGGCTAGCACTATAGCTCCCACCATAGCTACTAACAATAGGATACCTGCCAATTGAAAAGGCACTAGAAAATCAATTAGCGTAGTTTCAATAATGGGCCCAACATAACTTCCCTCTGTTTCCACGCTGCTAAGTGCCCAATTAGTTGACCAGACAATAACACTGATTAAAAAGAACAGTCCAGCCGAAGCAAACATTGCCAGATATTTGTAGCTGTTAAAGGGATTACTATTTTTGATATCCCCTCTTCTAGTCAACATTATCCCAAAGACAACCAAAATAGATACTGCACCTACATAAATCAGTATCTGCACAAGACCTAGGAAGTCCGCATGTAGGGTAAAAAATATTCCCGCAATACCTATAAAGGTCAACATCATCAAAATAGCACTGTGTACTATATTATTTAGGAGTACAACTCCCAATGCAGAGCAAATAATTATGGCACTCAGTACCCAAAAAATCAATACATCCATTCAATATCACCCCTTTATCCGCTACTGAGGATTGCTGTCTGCTCCACCTTCGTCAGCATCAGCTTGCTCCATTAACTTCAGTACAGTTCCACCTCGCGAATAACAAGAAAGCTCAAAATCATCATTAAAGTAAATCGCATTGGTGGGACAGCTTTCAACACATAGACCACAAAATAAACAATACTGAAGTTCCATTTCATAACTTGTAAGCTCGCGCTTCTTATTTTCATTTCTCCTTGTTCCCAATTTTATTACCGCATTTGGGCAAGCGTTTTTGCATAGACCACAAGCTATGCACTTATCTATTTCCAAGGTAAAAGATGCGTGCACCCTCTCGGGAAGCTTAGGCCTTTCTTCAGGATAAAACTCAGTAATGTTTTTATCCACTAAACGCTTGAAAGTAGTTGAGAGACCCTTAAGCAGTCCTTTTCCATACATTAATATTCACCATCCAATCGAGGACTATAAGATTTGGAAAACATATAAACCTATTGCAGTTACAAAAAGATTAACAATTGATGCAGGTAATAGTATTTTCCATCCAAAGTGCATTAATTGATCCACTCTAATTCTCGGGAAAGTCCATCTGAACCACATAAACATAGAGATGAACAAGAATACTTTTATGAAAAACCATACATAGGAAGGAATGAAGGTTAGACCAAAGGGCGCATGCCAGCCTCCTAAAAACATGGTTACTGCAAATGCAGACAAAATAAATAAATTTGCATATTCAGCCATGAAAAACAGGGCAAATTTCATCCCCGTGTACTCAGTAAAAATTCCCGCTGTCAGCTCTGTCTCCCCCTCTGGTAAATCGAAGGGAGCTCTGTTCAATTCAGCAGCCGCGGCAATAATAAAGATTATAAAGGCTACTGGTTGAAGTACTACAAACCATAGTCCTGATTGAGCAAGAACTATATCACTCATCCGCATCGACCCAGCTATCATAACTACTCCCAAAACAGAAAATACCAGGGGAAGCTCGTAGCTCACCATTTGTGCTACAGCACGCATCCCACCAAGAAGAGAATACTTATTATTCTGAGCCCAACCTGCCATTATTAGGGGAATAGTAGTAAGCGAAGATATTGCTATAAAGTAAAACACACCTAGCTCTAAGTCTACTACTGTCAGCCCTTCACCAAAGGGGATTACTACATATAAAAGCATAGCAGGCACAAATATTAGTACTGGTGCCATAACAAACATCCATTTATCTGCAGCTTTTGGAACTATATCTTCTTTGCCTAACAGCTTCAATGTGTCGGCAAAGGTTTGAAAAATTCCTCCTGGCCCCAGTCTGTTCGGACCAGGACGCTGTTGAATATAGCCGGCAAATTTTCGTTCGTGTAAAACTAAAATCATGGCAGCAAGGGATATAATCCCTAGCACAGCACCTGCCTTAACAAGTACCATGGCAAACTCAACAGTAGTTTGCTGTAATCCCATCCCAAGTAGCCACGTACGCATAGCCTCTGCTATATCGAGAAATACATTACTCATATTCTCCACGCACCTTCTCTCTGATTATGACCTTTTTTCACGTTAACAATCCACTTCTCCTAAGACAATATCTATGCTGCCTAAAACCGCTACAGCATCTGCTATCTTCAAACCAATCAACGTCTCATCTAAGGGCATTAAGTTAATAAACGAAGGTCTCCTCACATGCCAACGATATGGTTTGGTAGATCCATCACTAACCACATAGTACCCTAAAATACCTCTAGAAGACTCAATCTGATGGTATACCTCACCTTTAGGAGGCTTAATAACTTTTGGTACTTTGGCCATTATGGGTCCTTCAGGTATATCTTTAATAGCCTGCCTTAGAATTTTTATACTTTCATAAACTTCTGCTCCACGACACATAAAGCGATCCCAAGTATCACCATTTTCAGCTACAGGTACATCAAAGTCAAACCTATCATATATTCCGTAAGGCTCCGCCTTACGAAGGTCATAGTTAACCCCAGAGCCACGCAAGTTCGACCCACTAAAGCCCCAGCTAATGGCATCTTGAGCTGATATAATTCCTATCCCCTTTATTCTCGCTTGAAAAATCTCGTTTTCAGAACTCAGCGCCCAATATTCTTCAAGGCATGCTGGTAAATCATCTAGAAGTTTTTCAAGATTTGGTATGAACTCAGGAGTCAAGTCAGCAGCAACTCCTCCAATACGCATGTAACTATAGGTCAATCTAGAGCCTGTTACCATTTCAAATAAATCTAAAATTCTCTCCCGATCTCTAAAGGGATACATAAACGCTGATGCTCCCGTAACTCCTAAGTCCTGTACAAAGGTACCAATGGCCACCATATGACTAGCTATTCGTTGGAGCTCCGCCATAATCACCCTTATATACTCTGCCCGTTCGGGTACTTCAAGACCCATTAGTTTCTCAACTGCTTGCACATATCCCAGGTTGGTTGTCATCCCAGAAAGATAGTCCATCCGCTCAGTGTAGGGAATTACTTGAGTGTATGTGCGAGCTTCCGCCAATTTTTCAACACCTCGGTGCAAATATCCGACCACAGATTCAGCATTAGTTACCGTTTCTCCATCTAAGGTTAACACAAGGCGAAAAACACCATGAGTACTAGGGTGCTGTGGTCCCATATTAATAGTAAACTCTTCCGTTTTAAACGTATGTTCATTTGTCATAAATTCCACACCCTTACATCAAAATTGATACTAAACTTACCTACCTTTTACCTTTGAGGCTTGACTTCAAAGTCCTTACGTAAAGGATATCCCTCAAAGTTATCTGGCAGTAAAATCCTCTTTAAGTTTGGATGTCCCTTGAACTTTATGCCGAAAAGGTCAAACACTTCTCTCTCCTGCCAATCAGCAGACTTCCAAAGTGTTACCAAAGTTTCTATTTCTGGGTTTTCTTTCTCTATAGAAGTTTTAATTGTAAGCTTGCCATCGTGCTCAGTAGAACGAAAATTGTATACTAATGTAAATTCCTCTGGATAATCCACTGCAGTTAGATTAGTTAAAAAGTTAAAGGACTCAGATTTTAGAGCTTGACCTATTTTCACCAAATCATCGCTACCTACTCGTGCAACCACCTCATTTAACTCCTCCACCACTTCCACCTTGGATCCAAATTCACTTTGCAACTGATTCATAATTATTTTATTTTCCATGCCGTACCAACCTCGCCATCTTAGGATCATTCACCTTTTTCTTCAACTCCAACATCCCATAAATAAGCGCTTCTGGTCTAGGGGGACAACCTGGAACATAAACGTCCACTGGTAAAAATGTATCAACTCCTGGAGTAACGTTATAAGAATCCACAAATGGCCCTCCGCTGATTGCACAACTTCCCATTGCTATCACATATTTAGGTTCTGGCATTTGCTCATAGATTCTGTGAACTAATGGCTCCATTTTTCGGTTAACAGTACCCGCAACTATCATCAAGTCGGCTTGCCTAGGTGAAGGTCTAAAAACTTCATATCCAAACCGTGAAAGGTCAAACCTAGCTCCACCTGCAGCCATCATTTCTATAGCACAGCAGGCCAAACCAAAAGTAACAGGCCAGAATGAATTTCCCCTAGCCCAGTTGAGGACTCTCTCAACAGACGTAACTATTACGTTATTCTGCAGCAATTCTTGTGCTTCACTCTCTTTTATTTGTCCCATTCCAATGCTCCCTCCTTCCAGTCATAGATCAGGCCGATAACTAGTACTAGGATGAAAATTGCCATCATACTATGAGCTACCAAGCCAAGTTCTAGAAACTTAAGTGCCCAAGGGTATAAGAAAATAGCCTCCACCCCAAAAAGCAAGTACGCTAAAGCATAGAGAAAATAACTTGTCCTGAACTGTACCCACGTTTGCCCTTGAGTATCTAAACCACACTCATAAGTAGTTAGCTTTTCTTCAGTTGGATTGTGGGGCCGTAAGATACGGTTTACAAGCATAGTAATTATAGGGAATGATAGTGCAATTAGTACAAAAATACCTATAGTCCCGTATTCACTCACTTTCTCCCCTCCTTTCGCATCCTCTTAATATTTTTATTTATTTTTTAATTTCTAGTATAATTGTATTATGCCATTTGGCACATTTGTACAAAATCAAGTTAATTGTGCCACAAGCAATACTTCCTTGTCAAGAATTTATAGTCGATTTGTACTACATCTTTCTAGTAGAATTACTTTTCTAAATATTTAATAAATACTAAAATTTCTGCTACCGCATAGTATAAATCTTCGGGTATTTCCTCCCCTATATTTAAATCCTGCAAAACGTTAACTAATTCTGGCTCCATATGTAAAGGCACTTCATTATCTTTAGCTAGTCTTATAATACTCTCTGCCACCTGGTTATTTCCCCTGGCAACAATCTTAGGTGCTATATCGCCTTCACAATATTTTAACGCAACTGCTGTTTTTAGCTTTTTATTTTCCTTATCCATATATACAACTCCCATTAATATATTTTCTGTTCTTAATAGAAAATATTCTATATAAAAAAACCTGGGCAATAACTACCCAGATAAAGTTTTTACGACTTTATAGTTTTATGAATGTTTTTCTGTGAATAGGAGTGAGGCCAAAATCTCTTAGATTCTGGTAGTGATCTTTTGTACCGTAACCTTTATTGACTTCAAAATTATAGAAGGGATACTTGTCACTGTACTGAGACATAATTCTATCTCTTGTGCACTTTGCTATAATTGACGCTGCAGCTATTGAAGCGCTAATCTGATCACCTTTTATTAAAGGGGTCTGCTTTTGCAAAGCACCTGGTATATTAAAACCATCTACTAGAATGTGTTTAGGTACAATGTTTAAGTTTTTGATAGCCAGTTTCATAGCTAGAAAAGACGCTTGAGCTATATTGAGGGTGTCGATCGTTGCTGCATCCACTACGCCAGTGGCCCATGCAGTGGCAGCTTCTTTAATAAGTTCTTCTACTTGATATCGCTTTTTTTCAGATAACTTTTTAGAGTCATTCAGAGCAGGTATATGTATTGGTCTGTCAAAAATTACGGCGGCTGCTACCACAGGCCCTGCTAGTGGCCCACGTCCTGCCTCATCTATTCCAGCCACAGGGCTTACTCCCTGTTTCCACAAGTCTTCCTCTGTTTTATATAAAATTTGAACTCGCTTCCGCTCTTCTTCCATTTTTTCTTTTCTCAATTGAATACTATGATATATTTTCTGAACAGATAATCTGCTATCATCTCTCAACTGCTTTAACTGAAAATCATCCAGATCATCCTGATTAACTCTTACTAATTCGTTAATTTCTTTTACTGTCATTCTCTCAAAGCTCACCATATCAAACCTTTCGAATAGAACATATTTAATCCGTAATAATTCATACTACTTGTACTAATTATTCTCTTTTTCCCCAATATTACCTTCAAAAAAATTAATTTTTAGGTCGATCTAGTGTAATTTTTCCAATTTTTCCTGCACGGAATTCTTTTAATATTATTTCTGACGCCTTCAGGAGGTTTACTACCCCACCCTTCTGTAAGCAACCTCTTTTCCGCCCTACCATCTCCACTAACTCTAATCCTGTTTTTCCATAAGAGTTAATCCCATACTTCTCATCTAATGTTTGGCTATATTCTGCAGCCAGTAGTTCCATTAAGCCAATGGTAACTTCCGTTACATCAAAGACATGGTCTCCAATAGCTCCAGTAATAGCTAGTTTAAAACCTATTTCCTGGCATTCGAACTTAGGCCATAAGATGCCTGGAACATCCATAAGTTGAAATTCCTTTAAGTTTATCCACTGCTGTCCTCTAGTAACACCAGGTTTGTTTCCTGTCTTGGCTACATTTTTACCACTTAACTTATTAATTAAGCTAGATTTTCCAGAATTAGGTATGCCCACTATCATTACACGGGGTAGAGCATTGGCTTTGTAAGACTTCCCTTTCATCCTTTGTTCTGCTAAAGATCGTATTTCCGCTTTCATTTGCTTCAAGCCCTTGCCGGTTATTGCATTTACAACAACAGCGGCTTGACCACTATTTTTATAATAATTAAGCCAGCGCATTGTTATTTCTTCATCAGCTAGATCCTCTTTGTTTATCACTAATAACAAAGGTCTATCGCCTATCAACTCTTTTAAGACTGGATTGCGGGAGCTCTCAGGAACTCTAGCATCAATAATTTCTACAACCACATCTATTACTTTTATATTTTCTTTAATTAATCTTTTGGTTTTGACCATATGTCCTGGATACCAATTAATTGTTTCCAAAAAAATCACCTCTATTCGATTACACCAATCCTATTTAAAGGCCAAAAGATAATATGGGCTTTACCTACCAGGTTATCCTCTGGTACAATCCCCCAATCCCTACTATCTTTGCTGTTATTTCTATTATCCCCTAAGACAAAATATTCACCCGCATTTATCTCTAAAGGGCCAAAGTCTCCGTAATGAGGCTCCTTTATATAACTCTCTGGAATCATAATGTCGTTAACATACAATTGACTATCCCTTAACTCCACCACATCACCAGGTCTTCCTACAACCCTTTTAATAAAATCTTGACTTTCATTTACAGGGTATTTAAAAACTAGTACATCTCCTATCTCTGGCTCAGTAAATCTATAATAAAATTTACTAACTATAATTCTATCTCTAACTTGCAGAGTAGGCTCCATTGATCCCGATGGAATGTAGAATGGCTGAAAGATAAATGTTCTAATTAATAAGGCAAGTACTACTGCTATTAATATGGATTGTACATATTCAAAGAACACACTGCGCGCTGAACTCATCTTTTTCCTCCTTATCTGAATATGGAAAAAGGACTGAGCGGTATCAGTCCCTTTATAGTCCTACCTATCTTTAATTCTAGCAGCTTTACCTACTCTACCTCTTAGATAGTATAGCTTAGCTCTTCTTACTGCACCTCTTCTAGCAACCTCAATCTTGTCGATTCTAGGTGAGTGTACAGGGAAAGTTCTTTCCACCGCTACGCCATATGAAATCCTGCGTACAGTAAAGGTCTCTCTTAACCCTCCACCTTTTCGCTTAATGACAACCCCTTCAAAAATCTGAATTCTCTCTCTAGTCCCCTCTACAACTTTTACGTGTACTTTTACTGTGTCTCCAGGTTGAAATTCAGGAAGGGCCTTCTTAATTTGCTCTTGTTCAATTGTCTTAAGGATATCCATGTATATTACCTCCTTTCTCCTAAGACGTTCATGCCATTTCCCAGCAGCGGACCGCCCATATTGCAAACAAGTATATTATACCAGGTTTTTTGTCTTTATACAAGTATATTATCTTCCAAACAGCCTATCTAGAATTATAGCTGCTGCTGCTCTTACAGATAAGTGATTGTAATCTCCTGTCCCATAAATAGGCTCTAAAAAGTAGTCTGCAGCCTCAAGCTCCTTAGCCTCTAAACCCCATCCTGTTCCAAAGAGAAGCAAATATGGGTGCTCATCTGCTTTAATCATTGCTTTCATTTCCTGATAAGCTAAAGAGTTTGGGTAAATTCTAGCGTCGGTTGCAATTACCTTTGGCTCTAGCCCGTGAACATCTTTTATTTCTTTTTTCACTTCTTCCAGTGAATTCTTTAAGCTGATAGCACTGAATGCTCTTTTCCTATCGGTGTTATATTTAGACCCAAAACCTTGCTGCCAGTACTCAATTATATTTCTAGTTACCTTTTGTTGATTTTCATTGGGATGAACTAGATAATATTTTTCCACACCATATGTACATGCAGATCTTGATATGTCGTGAATATCTAAATTGGTTATAGAAGTAGCTATTACTTCCATATTTTTATTGTAAACAGGGTAGTGCACCAACGCTATATAAAAAGGTGTTTTGTCACTCATGGTGTTAATTCCCCTCTAACTTCCTTCAACATTTTTACGCCCTCTTTGTCTAATTCTACTTTCTCTAAGAGGTCAGGTCTTCGCAACAGAGTCTTTTGGATAGCTTCTCTCTTCCGCCACTTGCGAATTTCTTCATGATTTCCAGAAAGCAATACCTGTGGTACTTCCATCCCCTTATAGCTAGCCGGCCTAGTGTAATGAGGGTACTCTAATAACCCGGTGACAAAGGATTCATCTTGAGCAGATTCATTACTTCCCAACACACCTGGTAACAGCCTAGTTACAGCATCGATTATGACCATAGCCGGGAGCTCTCCACCAGTCAGAATGTAATCTCCCACTGAAATTTCATCTGTTACGTATTTCTGTTTAATCCTTTCATCAAACCCCTCATAATGTCCACAGAGAAAAACTAAGTGTTGTGATTTTGCTAGCTCATCTGCTTTTTGTTGTGAAAAAGTTTCTCCACCAGGGCACAATACTATTACCCTAGAATCTCTTTGAATCTCCATCTTTTCTAGTGCATTAAAAACAGGCTCTGGCTTCATCACCATGCCAGCACCGCCCCCATAGGGGTAATCGTCCACTGTCTTATGCTTATTCTCCGAATAGTCCCTTATATTTGTACAGTTAATTGTGATTAATCCCTTTTCTCTAGCTCTTTTAACGATACTAGCCGAAAAAGGACTGTCAAACATTTCTGGGAAAAGTGTCAAAATATCAACCTTCACCAGTTTTCACCTCTTATTCTTCTATTAAGCCCAATGGTGGATCTACTACAATTACCTTTTCTTCCATGTCCACTTTTACTACTACGCTCTTTATAGCGGGTATTAAAATATTCTTACCTTGAGGGGTATCTTTTAACCATAGGACATCATTTGCCCCTGTTTCAATTATTTCATTAACTACCCCTAAGTAATTACCTTTTACATCTATAACCTTAAGGCCTATCAAGTGAAACCTATAGAAGGTATCCTCAGGCAACTGGGGCAGTTCCGATTCGGGTATGCAGATAAAGTGATTTCTGAACTCCTCTACCTGATTTATATTATCAAACTCTTTAAACTTTAAGATAACAAATTGTTTTAAGTGCTTATAAGACTCAATAGTAACCTTTTTACCGTTTACTTTATCCTGAGTCATAAATACCTCTTTTAACTCTTTAAATCTATTCGTATCGTCTGTAAGAGGAATTACTTTTAATTCGCCCTTTACACCATGGGGTTTGGTGACTTTTCCCACTGATATCATAACCATTTAACCAGCCCCTTAATACAATATAGCTATAATACTAAATAACAGGGGCTTCTGCCCCTGTATTTATTCTAAAACTATTGGATAATCTCTACTACAACTTTTTTACCTTCTTTTACAGCCGCAGCTTTGACTAAAGTTCTGATAGCTTTAGCTATCCTCCCCTGCTTTCCAATAACCTTGCCCATATCATCAGCAGCAACCTTTAGTTCCAAAACTATAGACTGTTCTCCATCAACTTTATTAACAACTACTTCTTCAGGCCTATCAACAAGGGCTTTTGCTAGATGTTCCACTAAATCTTTCATGGAAACCCTCCTAAATGAAACTAGTTCTTAGCTTCATTGAATTTTTTCCATACACCTGATCTTCTAAGCAATGTCTTAACTGTATCTGATGGTTGCGCACCTGTGCTCAACCAGTTAAGTGCTCTTTCTTCATCTACTTTAATTAATTCAGGTTGTTCAGCTGGATTGTAATATCCAATCTCCTCAATAAACTTTCCATCTCGAGGAGCTCTAGCATCAGCAACCACTATTCTATAAAATGGAGCTTTTTTAGCACCCATTCTCTTTAGACGAATTTTTGTAGCCATAATAATTTCACCTCCTTATATTTCTCCATTACTGCTGTTTATAATACTATTTATTTAAAGAAGGGCATTTGAGAAAACATGCCTTTCTTCTTTTTGCCACCTTTTTCTACATCAGAAAATTGCTTCATCAGTTTCTTGGTCTGACTAAATTGCTTTAAAAGCTGGTTTACATCTTGAATCCTAGTCCCGCTTCCTCTAGCAATACGCTTTCTCCTGCTACCGTTAATAATCGCTGGATCTTTTCTCTCTCCTGGTGTCATTGATTGAATAATAGCTTCTGTTTTAACCAGTTGATTATCATCTACCTTTAAGTTCTTTAACTGCTTAGCATTGCCCATACCAGGGATCATACCCAAAATATCATCTAATGGACCCATATTTTTCATTTGCTCTAACTGTTCTAAGAAGTCATCTAGTGTAAACTCTTGTTTGCGAAGCTTCTGCTCTAGCTCCTTAGCCTTTTCAGCATCGTAATTGGCTTGGGCTTTTTCAATTAAGCTAAGGACATCTCCCATTCCAAGAACCCTAGATGCCATTCTTTCAGGATGAAAAGGCTCTAATGCATCTAGTTTTTCTCCCATCCCTGCAAACTTAATTGGCTTCCCGGTAACTGCTTTTACAGATATTGCTGCTCCACCTCGAGTGTCTCCATCTAGTTTAGTTAGAATAACTCCGTCAATACCCAGCTGACTGTTGAATGTCTCTGCTACATTGACTGCATCTTGACCAGTCATAGAGTCAACTACTAGCAAAATTTCATGTGGCTCTACGGTTGTCTTTATATCTTGCAGTTCATTCATGAGTTCCTCATTAATGTGTAGTCGGCCAGCTGTGTCGATAATGATTACATCCCGATTATAGCTTTCACCGTATTCAATCGCCCCTTTAGCTATATCCACAGGGCTATTCTTGTCACCCATTGAAAAAACTGGCACATCTATTTGTTTACCAACCACCTGTAATTGTTTGATAGCCGCTGGTCTGTATATATCGCCAGCAACCAACAGAGGACTTTTACCCTGTTTTTTAAAGTTGTTAGCCAGCTTACCCGCTGTAGTTGTTTTACCCGCACCTTGTAGCCCAACTAGCATGACAATGGTAGGTGGCTTCGACGCCATATTTATTTTACTCTGGGTTCCACCCATAGTTTCAGTTAACTCTTCGTTTACAATTTTGATAACTTGTTGCCCAGGCGTCAAACTCTGCAAAACTTCCTGACCAACAGCCCTTTCTTTTACTCTCTTTACAAAGTCTTTTACGACTTTATAGTTTACGTCGGCTTCTAACAGGGCCAATCTCACTTCTCGCATAGCTTCAGATACATCATTTTCTGAAAGCTTTCCTTTACCCTTTAGTTTTTTAAAGGTTCCCTGGAGCTTTTCCGCCAGTCCCGAAAAAACAGACAATATTAAAACCTCCTATAAGACAGAATGTCTGGACCCCACTACTCCCTTTCCAGAAGGGATATCTCCTTAATCAGCTTTTTAAGTACTGTAATCTCTTCAGCACTAGCACCCTTTGAGTACTCACCTAGTAGTTCTTCTATTTCAATCAGTTTCTTGTCTAGTGTAATATATTTGTCAACTAACTTTAGTTTTTCTTCATATTGTTGTAATTGTCTTTCCACTCGCTTCAACAAATCATGAACCGCTGGTCTGCTTATTTTGTAGTACTCAGCAATCTCACCCATTGACCAGTCCTGGTGATAATACAGTGCAAAAATATCCTTTTGCTTTTCTGTTAATAATTCTCCATAAAAATCGAAAAGGACGTTTAGCCGATTGACTTTTTGTATATCCTGCATCAATATCACCGCATTCGCCGTTAAGTAAAAATACTTTACAGATGTGAATTTTACTCTATTTTTTAGTTATTGTCAAGTTTTAATCTACAAGTTCTTTCACAGCACTATTGGCACCTTCTATAACCTCTGCTTCATCGAGAGTTTTAACCTCCCTGCTCTCCATCACTACTTCCCCGTCTACTATAACTGTGTCTACGTCACTGGCAATAGCCGCATAAACAATATTAGCATATACTTTATGTTTAGGTTGTAAATGAGGCTTGTTTAAATCGATTAAAATCAGGTCAGCTCTTTTTCCCACTTCAACAGTCCCAATCTTGTCATCAAGGTTGAGTACCTTAGCTCCTCCCACTGTAGCCATTTGTAAGACTTGATAAGCATCCATAACAGTAGGATCCTCCGTTGCTACTTTCTGCAATAGGGCTGCACTTCTCATTTCTTCAATCATATCCAAGTTGTTGTTACTAGCTGCTCCATCAGTACCAATGCCTACATTTATCCCAGCTTGCAATAGCTTATTTATAGGGGCAATTCCACTTGCTAGCTTCATATTGCTTTCAGGGTTGTGGGCAACTCCTACATTTTTCGCTTTAAGTATGTCTATATCACTATCAGTTAGATGAACGCAATGGGCAGCGATAGTAGGGAAATCCAGCACTCCTTGATCACTAACTAGCTCAATAGGCGTTTTTTGGTACTCATCTCTAATTTGATTAACCTCAGATTTTGTTTCAGCTAAATGGATATGGATACCCACATTTAGTTTTTCCGCTAATTTCAATACTTTTTCCATATATGGAGGCGGACAAGTATATGGTGCATGGGGCCCCATCACAGCTGTTATTCTCCCTTTTGCCGCTCCGTTCCACTCTGTGATAAATTCCTCACTTTCCGCCAGAGCCAAATCAGCATTCTGATTCAAGCCAATCATTCCCCTTGCCAATACTGCTCTCATTCCAGCCTCTTCTACTGCTTTTCCCACATCACTCATAAAAAAGTACTGGTCGGCAAAGCATGTTGTCCCCGACTTAATCATCTCCAATGCGGCAAGCTTTGTCCCATTATAAACGTGATCAGTTGTCAGTTTAGCTTCTAATGGCCATATTTTTTCTTGCAGCCATTCCATTAAGGGAAGATCGTCTGCATAGCTTCTGAGAAGAGACATAGCTGCATGTGTATGGGTATTAACTAGACCAGGCATACACACCACACCAGCGCCGTCAATCACCCTATCTGCTACCCATCCTGTATCAGATTCACCCTGTCCCACTTGAACAATGTTTCCATCTTCAATTGCCACATAGGCATTTTCTAACATTTCTCCTTTTTTAGCCATAGTTAGAACTGTACAGTTTTTTATTAACAGTTTCATTGCGCCATCCCTCCAAATAGTTTATCACTTTTGCCTATAAGATTTGAGATATGTCTCTCTTAGCTTTCGAACATGCTCTTCGGGTATTATATTGGGCTCTCCTACTTGCTTAGCTGTCAAGTATATCTGAGCTGCCTTTTCTATAAGCATACAGGCATACAGTGCTTCACGCAGATTAGCCCCTACACCTACTGCTCCATGATTTGCCAGCAACACCCCATTTCGATCCCCTAGCGCCGCTGCAGTTACCTCAGCTAACTGGTCAGTTCCAGCAAGGCGATACTCTGCTACTCTTATCCCGCCCCCAATAAGCATCGCTATATCCTCAACTAACGGGGGTATTTCTTCCCCCAGAGTGGAACAGGTTGTTGCGAATATACTGTGAGTATGTACAATTGCATTCACATCACTGCGACTTATATATATATTCCAGTGTACTTTCCACTCAGAAGATGGTTTTAATTGACCTGCTATTTGTTGGCCATTATTAGCTAGAGTAACTAGCTCTTGTTCCTCTATAGTAAAGTAGTCCGTCCCACTTGGGGTAATAATTATATTGTTTTGGCATCGGGCACTTATATTACCCCAAGTAGCTACAACTAGTCCTAAATCTACCAACTTTCTACCCGTACCCACTATTTCACTGCGAATAATAGATTCGTCTACAGCCACTATGCTCACTCCTCGAATAGTTTTCCAAGAGTATCTGTGTATGGAGCTCTACATACTCCCTTTTCAGTAATTATTGCTGTAATTAAATTATTAGGGGTAACATCAAACGCCGGATTGTAAACTTTAATTTCTTTAGGTGCAATCTGTTGTTCGTACACGAAGCGAACCTCATCTTTATCTCTTTCTTCAATTGGAATGTATTTACCACTTTCTAGCTCCATGTCAATAGTTGAGGTAGGCGCTGCCACATAGAAGGGTATATCATGCTCTTTTGCTAGAACAGCTAAGCTGTATGTGCCAATTTTATTTGCCACATCTCCATTGGCAGCAATCCTATCGGCACCTACCACAATTAAATCTACTAACCCCTGCTGCATAATATATCCAGCCATATTATCTGCAATCAACGTAGCGTCTATTTTATCTTGATGTAGCTCAAAGGCCGTTAGCCTGGAACCTTGTAGCAAAGGGCGAGTTTCATCTACCCATACCTTAATCTCTTTGCTAGCTTCATGAGCAGCTCTTATTACCCCCAAAGCAGTTCCATAGCCTGCTGTTGCTAACCCTCCAGCATTACAATGAGTGAGAATTCTAGCCTGATGGGGAACTAATTCATTGCCATAACTGCCAATGTTCTCATTCATTCTCAGATCATCTTTATGAATAGCTTGGGCCTCTCTTTCTAATTCCTTAACAATTTCACTATTGGCTTGACCTTTACACTGATCAAGCTTCGCCTGCATCTTTTTTATTGCCCAAAATAGATTTACAGCTGTTGGCCTAGTTGACCCTAGTTCCTGAATTGCCTTTTCCATATGGGCATAAAAGGATCGGCTATCCATCTGGATAGCCTCTTTAGCAGCTAATACAATTCCGTAAGCAGCTGTAATACCAATTGCAGGTGCACCGCGCACAACCATTCCCTTTATTGCTTCGGCAACTTGAATGTAATTTTTACATTGTTCAAATTTAACCTCTACAGGTAGTTTAGTTTGATCTATTAGTTCCAAACTTTCTCCATTCCAGCGCATTGTATCCATTTTATTTCCCCTTTCACTAAAACTTACCTAATTCATCAATGGCTTTACTGCAAGAGCAAGGTCGCTCTTCTGTAATGCTCGAAATAGCCTCCATAATAAACTTCTTAAATTTTTCCCGATTACTATCCATTGTTTCTACTACCTCTTTATGGGTTAACGGGCTTTGAGATATACCAGCGGCATAATTTGTAACCATAGCCACAGTTGCATAGCACATTTGAGCTTCTCTAGCCAATACTACTTCTGGCACACTGGTCATTCCAACTAAGTTTCCGCCCAGCTGGGCATACATTTTAATTTCTGCCGGGGTTTCGAACCTAGGACCTTCCGTGCAAACGTAGGTACCTCCTACCCCAATATCTACTTTAGCTTTACTAGCTACCCCTTTGAGTTCAGCAGTCAAAGCAGTACAATAAGGGGTTGTCATATCCACATGAACCACTCCCTGCTCTCCCCCTTCATAAAAGGTGCTTGCCCTGCTCTTTGTGAAATCTATAAACTGGTCTATTAAAATGAACTGACCAGGCCTTAATTCCTCATTAAGAGAACCCACAGCTGCTGTAGCTATAATCTTTTGAACTCCAACTTGCTTTAGTGCCTGGATATTAGCCCTGTAGTTTATCAAGTGGGGAGGGAGTGTGTGGCCTACCCCATGACGGGCTAAAAAAGCCACCCGCTTGCCCTGATATGTACCAAACTGAATAACCACTTCACCGTAATCGGTTAAAATGGGCTCTTGCTTCACATCTTCCAAAACACTAGCATCATAAACCCCAGTTCCCCCAATTATACCGACAGTAGCTTCCATCTTAATTATTCCTCTCCCTCTTCTTTAGTTAGTGCATCATCAAAAAGCGCCGCTCCAAAATCTTGGGCATTAAAAGGTCTCAAGTCCTCTACCTTTTCGCCTATCCCAATATACTTAACTGGTATTTCTAACTCTGAGTTAATAGCAAGTACTACCCCACCTTTAGCTGTTCCATCTAACTTAGTCAAAACAATCCCTGTTACGTTTACAGCCTCAGAAAAGATCTTTGCCTGTGAAATTGCATTCTGTCCAGTAGTAGCATCTAGTACCAGTAAGACCTCATGAGGCGCTCCTTCAACCTCTCGTTCCACAACTCTTCTTACTTTTTTAAGTTCTTCCATTAAGTTTGTCTTATTCTGCAATCTACCTGCTGTATCTACTACTAATACATCAGATTTTCTAGATTTGGCAGCCTGAATAGCATCGTACGTAACTGCACCTGGATCTGAACCCTCAGAGTGTTTAATTACATCAACCCCGATTCGGTTTCCCCATACCTCTAGTTGATCTATTGCTCCAGCTCTAAATGTATCTCCTGCTGCCATGATGACCCTTTTCCCCTCAGATTTCAAGTGATTGCACAGCTTTCCTATAGTGGTAGTTTTTCCTACACCATTTACTCCTACCACTACTATTACTGTTAAACCTTCATTTTCTATGTTTAAGCTAGCCTCATCTGCCCTTAGCATTTTTGCTACTTCCTCTTGTAACAGCCCTTTTACCTTGCTTGTATCTTCAATTTTTTCTTCTTTTGCCCGCTCTCGCAACCTGTCTACCAAAGCCACAGATGTATTTACACCAACGTCAGCTTGAATAAAGATTTCTTCTAGTTCCTCAAAGAATTCTTCATCTATTTTTTTATACCCTGTAATTAATTCAGTTACTTTGTCCGAAAGTCCTTTTCTTGTCTTAGTCAAACCTTCTTTTAACTTTTTAAAGAAACTCATAGTTATTTCTACCTCCATTTTTATATTAGATAGCTTCGTCAGTAACTTTAACTGAAACTAAACTTGAAACACCAGATTCTTTCATGGTCACACCGTACAGAACATCAGCCACTTCCATGGTACCCCTGCGATGTGAAATTACAATAAACTGAGTTTTACTTGAAAACCTTTGCAGAAAATCAGCAAATCTGCTCACATTGACCTCATCTAATGATGCCTCAATCTCATCGAGAATGCAAAAGGGACTAGGTTTTACTTTCAAAATCGCAAAAAGTAATGCAATAGCAGTTAATGCGCGCTCCCCTCCGGATAACAGAGACAAGTTTTGCAGCTTTTTGCCCGGCGGTTGAGCATTAATTTCGATACCTGTCTCCAACAGGTTGTCCTCTTCTGTTAAGACTAATTCAGCTTGTCCGCCGCCAAATAAATCGGAAAAAACCTTACTTAATTCTTTATTAATCTCTGCAAAAGCTTTGCCAAAGCGCTTTGTCATTATGATATCCATTTCCTTAATCACATCTTCTAAAACACTTTTTGCTTCATCCAAATCAGCTACTTGCTTTGACAAAAAGTCATACCTGGTATTTAATCGATTATACTCCTCGATTGCACCTAGATTAACCTGCCCCAGCTGATCAATTTTTTGTTTTAGCTCTTTCACCCTTTTAGCCGCTTCTCTTTTATTTAAAATACACTGGGCACTATCCTTACTCTCAAAATATGTGAAGTCAAAGTACTCTTTTAGGCGACTAATTTGATTTTCCTTGTCAGATCTTAGTTTTGTCACTTGTATATCTAACTTATGTTCACTTTCTTGAACCAACTTTAACTCTTTAGTTAGTAGCTTAACCCTATTACTGTTCTGTTCAAGCTTTTCTTTTTCAGTTTCAAGACTATCTCTAAGGTTATCCATAAACTGAGAGATAGTGCTCTTTTTATTTAAAGCTTTTTCCAATTCTATTATAGCTTCTTCCAATTCATCAGCTGTTTTATTCATTTTAGCCAACATGGCTTCTAGTTCTGCTTTTTTATCCTCTAAACTTTTATTAACCTCATCTCTTTTATCTTTAATTTCATTTAATTTTTGACTGATGCCTATCTCAGTTTGCTTTAATGTTGCATCCCCCACTTTAGCTTCAGTTAACTGTTTATTGATAAGTTCTTCTTGTTGCTTTAAACCTATTAACTTACTCTTTATCTCTTCCACTTGTTTATTCTTAGATTGTTCTTCCTCAAGGAGCTTGTTTCTTTTTTTATTCAAATAATCTATTTCTTCTCTTTGCCGCTTTATTTCCTGCTCAAGATTCACTTTGTTAGCATTTATAATTCTAATTTCTTCATCACAATTCTTTGCTTCTAGTACAATTTGATCCATATCCTTATTGTATTCATGTAACTTTATCCTCAAGTCCTGCTTTTTATTCTCAATCTCCTCTATATACTCATTTAACTTTTCACTTTTTGTATTTACTTCCCTTAATTCTTTTTTATAATTAGAAAAAACTTCTAGAAGGTCTTTCACTTCTAGCTGCAACGATTTAATATCTTCATCCCTATTCAAAATACTATTAGTTTTACTTTTAAAGCTTCCCCCAGTCATAGAACCACCAGGATTAATTACTTCTCCTTCCAGGGTTACTATTCTTGTTTTATAATCAAGTAGTTTTGCTAGCTTATTAGCCGCATCTAAATCCTGAGCTACTACTACTCTACCTAGGATATATTCTATGGCCTTTTGAAACCGTGAATCGCATTCTACTAACTGAGACGCAATTGCTACTAAACCTTGATCACTCCTCACTTGGTCAGGCAAAGTAATCTTATTTGGTCTTATAGTATTTAGCGGAAGAAAAGTGCTCCTTCCTGCCCGTTCCCGCTTCAAGTAAGAAATTGCCCTCTTAGCTCCTGTATCTGTTGTGGTTACCACGTGTTGTACTGCTCCACCTAATGCAACTTCAATGGCCTTTTGGTGCTGAGGCTTGACCTTTATTAATTCGCCAATAACTCCCTCTACCTCTTTTAATTCTTGATTTCCTTGACGCTTTGCCTGAATTAATCTTTTGATACTATTTGCGTATCCTTCCATGTTTTCCTTTAGTTCTTCTAAAAACTTAATCCTAGATTCTTTTTCATTAATATTTTTTTCAATAGTTCCTAGCTTGTGGAGAAAACTCTCATTTGTAGTCTTTAATTGCTGTGCTTTAACTTTATCCTCTTCAACTTTTCCTTCTGTATCCTGGATTTGAACAGTTATCTGATTAATTGTTTGTTGTTTGTCTTCCCTTTGATTTTTCAAGTCCTGTTGTTTAGTCAACAATCTCTCAGATTTTAGCTGGTACTCATCTAATTGGAGCACAGAGCGGTCTATTTGCTCCTTTAGAGCTTCTTGTTTGTTTTGGCTCTCAATTGTTTTACTCTTTAACTCGAATATCTTGCTATTACTTTCCTCTAAGAGTTCCTCGCACTGACGGTATTCTTGGTTGATTTCTTTGTATCTTTGATTAAGCTTTTCCGCTCCCAACTCTTTACTATTTAATTTTTCTTTAATTTGCTTCTGCTCAACTGATAGAGCTTCTTCTGCTTCAAATATCTCATTGATTTTTGCAGTCAATAGGCTAATTTCATTATTTAAGTTTTCTATGTATTGGTGGTACTCAAAGACTCTGCTACGACTATTACTTGCAGTTGTCTCAAGTCTCTCAATTTTATTTATAACTTCATAGACATTTTTCTGTCGCCCATTGTATTCTTCACTCTTTCTGTTATAGCTAGCTTGTATATCTTCTATTCTAGATTCTAGAGTTGCTATTTCAGTATTTAATCTTATCCCTTCACTCTTCTGTTTATCCAGCATTAATTCAACTTGCTCAATTTTTTTCTCTAATTTCTCTACCAATTCCACAGCTAATCCGATTTCTAAGCAATCCAGCTCACTTTTATATAAAATATATTGTTCCGCACGTATCGCTTCATTTTTCAGAGGATCTTTTTGTTCCTCAATTTCTGATATCAAATCTCTAACCCGCTGCAGGTGTTGTTTAGTAACCTCGAGCTTTTTTAATGTTTCCCTTTTTCTATTGCGATATTTTATAATACCTGCAGTTTCTTCTATAATGCTCCTGCGTTCTTCAGGCTTTGAGTTCAGTATTTCTTCGACCTTGCCTTGGCCAATAATTGATATGGCTTCCTTCCCTACACCTATATCCATAAACAACTCATGTAGATCCTTCAACCTACAAGCTCTCTTGTTTATAAAAAATGTACTCTCACCAGATCGGTATAGGCGGCGTGTAACTGTTACCTCGTTATAATCTATATTCAAAAGACCATCGCTATTATCAAAGGTTAGCGCTACCTCTGCCATACCTACAGGGCGTCTTTTAGAGCTGCCTGAAAATATAATATCCTCCATTTTAGCTCCTCTTAAACTTTTAGCACTTTGCTCACCTAAAACCCATCTGATGGCATCAGAAATATTGCTTTTACCACTGCCATTAGGTCCAACTACAATGCTAATTCCTGGTGCCAATGAAAGCTTTACCTTATCTGCAAATGATTTAAAACCTTGAATATCAATTCTCTTGATATACACAGGATACATCCTTTCCTTTTTCTGTTTTTAAATATCTATATTGTATCATTATGCTCAATACTTGAAAACAGCTGCATAAAAAAAACTGCCTCTTGGGCAGTTTTAGCGGGACTCAACTAAAAATTTTATTGCTGTTCTCTCTTCTTGGTCAATATTAATTTCAGCAAAAGCCGGTATCATGACTAAATCTACTCCGCTAGGTGCTATAAATCCTCTGGCGATTGCTATGGCTTTTACTGCCTGATTTACTGAGCCAGCTCCTATAGCTTGAATCTCTACCTTTCCATGTTCTCTAAATACAGCGGCAAGTGCTCCTGCTACAGACTTAGGGTTAGATTTTGCAGATACTTTTAATAAATCTTTCTTCATCCCATTGCCCACCTTTCATCAATTATTATATTTAACTAATGCATTTATATATTTATTCGGCATTTTCTAAAAAATTCCTCTCTAGTAATTTTTTTTCTGAATCTACCAGCATTAGTTATAATAATTGTACCTTTGGGGATGGATGCATCTCCTGAAAAAGAAAGATCCATATTATAAAGATTCATTAGTTCATTTTTGTTCTTACCTTTATTTCCAATAACTTTTGAAAGCTCTGCCCTGGCGCATTTGATGTCAAGGTTACCACCACTTACTTGGTTTAGAATAACTTCAATCATATCTCTATAAATAGCAGTCTCCACTAACTCTCCAAAGGAAGGGTGATACGGTCCCGCTATTACTGCACCATCTTTTAATTCCTCTGTATCTTGTAAACCTATTCTAGCTATTGAAATTTTATTTTTATAAAAGATTATAGCCATATCTTTAGTCACTGCTATAGCTTCATCTAAATTCCATGGCATAAATTCACCCTGATTATACATTTGTTCTAGTTTCGTGTTTCTTATTACCAATGTGGGATAAATGCGGACTAAGTCAGGCTGAAGCGCTGCTGCCTCTATAGCTGAAGCTACCGCCCTTTTCTTGCTATCTCCAGGCAAACCGACCATCAACTGTATTCCCAGGTTTATCTTTTGTCGCTTGATTTTCTTGGCAGCTTGGAGCACATCCTCACTGGTATGCCCCCTATCTGCAAAGGCTAATACCTGATCGTTTAAAGACTGGGCTCCAATCTCTATAGTATCCACACCAAACTCTTTGAGAAAATTCAAAACTTTATCGTTAATATAATCGGGCCTCGTGGAAATTCTAATGCCATCTATTTTCCCTTGCTGCTTCAACTCATATGCAGGTTGTAGCCATTGTTCTTGAACGTAGAAGGGGAGGCCCGAGAAACTACCTCCATAGTAAGCTACTTCCACTCTGTCATACTTCTTAGCTCCCGTTATATATGATAAATATTTGCTTATTTTGTTCCTTACTTTATTTAAGTCTGGATTAGTTTCGCCTGAAATTTTTTCTTGATTGCAAAAACTACACTTGTGAGGACATCCCAAAAAGGGCACAAAGATAGGTATAATGAAGTTTTTACCCTTTTTCATTTTTCAACCACCACTTATCCTTTAACGCACTTTTTGCAGCATGTTGCTCTGCTTCTTTTTTGCTTCTTCCTCTTCCCTTTGCTAAAAGCCTTTCCCCTAGAAAAACACCAGCTTCAAATTCTTTGCTGTGATCTGGACCAATTTCATGTACAATAGCATAACGAACATTTAAATCCAGCTTCTCTTGTGACAGCTCTTGTATCAGTGTTTTATAATCACCGTATACTCCTTCTTCAATATTATTAAGGTCTTCTTTAAATAGTTCTATAATAAATTCCATTAGCTCTTGATTATCTAGTTGTAAATATAGGGCACCAATAAAGGCCTCAAATGCGTCTGCTAAGTTCGAATCCCTATTTCTACCTCCACTTTGCTCTTCACCTTTACCTAGTAATAGCAACACTCCTAATTTAAGCTCTCTAGCCTTTTTTGCCAGTGTTTGTTCACACACCAAGGCAGCTCGCATTTTCGTCAATTCACCTTCAGCCTTTTCAGGATATACTGAATATAAGTGTCTAGCCACAATTGCTCCTAAAATAGCATCACCTAAAAATTCTAGTCGCTGATTGCTATCACTGGCAATACCTTGGTTTTCAAAAACAAAAGTGGGGTGTATAAACGCATTGTTGATTAACTCTAAGTTATCTGCGCTTAACTTAAGCTTAACCACAAAATCCTTAAGTTTTTTCTCCCTTTTAAAATTAATCCCCACTATACTTACACCCCTAATTATTCGTATTTTTTCACAGCTAAAGTAGCGTTGTGTCCACCAAATCCTAGAGAATTAGAAATTGCAACGTTTACTGATTTTTCTTTAGCTTTATTAGGCACATAATTAAGGTTACAATCTTCATCCTTATTTTCATAGTTAATGGTAGGGGGTATTAACCCATTTTCTATGGCCATGGCACAAGCAACCAACTCTATGGCACCAGCTGCTCCTAACAAATGCCCCGTCATAGATTTTGTAGAGCTAACATCTAATTTATAAGCATGCTCACCAAAAACCTGCTTAATAGCCATTGTTTCGTACTTGTCATTTAAGTCCGTTGAAGTCCCGTGGGCATTGATATAGTCAACCTCTTCTAGATTAATTCCTCCATCTTGCAGCGCTTTTTGCATAGATGCTGCAGCACCTATTCCTCCTGGTGCCGGAGCAGTTATATGATGGGCATCAGCCGTATAACCATAACCTACAATTTCTGCGTAAATTTTCGCCCCTCTATTTAATGCGTGTTCCAGGGTTTCAAGAATCAAAATTCCTGCTCCTTCTCCCATTACAAAACCGTCTCTATCACTATCAAAGGGTCTACTAGCCTTTTGCGGATCATCATTTCTTGTAGACATAGCTTTCATTGAGCAAAAACCTGAGAATGCTAAAGGCGATATTGAAGCTTCCGTTCCACCGGTAACCATAACATCTGCATCGCCTCGCTGGATAACCTTAAAAGCATCTCCAATAGCATTTGTCCCCGATGCACAAGCAGTAACTACTGTAGTGTTAGGTCCTTTAAAACCTAGGTTTATTGAAACCTGTCCAGCAGCCATATTGCATATCATCATAGGCACAAAAAATGGACTGACCCTTCCTGGACCCTTATCATAGAGAGTATTCGCTTGCTTTTCCAGGGTATCCATGCCACCTATGCCCGATCCTAAGATAGTTCCTGCCCTATCTAAGTCAATTTTCTCTAAGTCCAATTTTGCATCTTCCACAGCCATCCTTGATGCAGCTATGGCAAACTGGGTAAATCGGTCCATTCTTCTAGCTTCTTTTTTATCAATATATTCTTTTGGGTCAAAGTCCTTTACTTCCCCTGCAATTCTAGTAGGAAAATCCTGTGCATCAAAACGCGTAACAGGACCTATACCTGACTTCCCTGCAACCAAATTGGACCAAAAATCTTTTAAACCTATGCCTACTGGGGAAATTGTAGCCATTCCCGTTATAACAACTCGATTTTTCATTTTCTCACCTCACCACTAGCTTATCTTTTCTATTTCACTCTTTATTTGCTCAAATATCTCATCTACCGTGAGAATTTGGTTCACTTCTGCAACTCTTTCACCTGAAAAGAACAGACCTTCTTTTAAATCACCTTGCTGTGCCTTATCTAGGGCCTTTAATAAACAAAAGCTTTTTGAGCATTTTTTTAGGCATTTTTCACATACTTCTGGAGTTACTCCACCTTGGTCTTCAACTCTATTATATAAATCACTTCTAAGTCCTCTACCTGGAAGCCCCACTGGACTGTTTACTAAAACCACATCACCCTGCTGAGACTTAATATATAGGTCCTTAAACTCCTGCGCAGCACTTGATTCTACACTTGCAGCAAACCTAGTCCCCATCTGAACACCACTAGCACCTAAATCTAGTGCTTCTACTATATCCTTGCCATCCATTATGCCTCCGGCAGCGATTACGGGTATTTTTACCTCTTGAACAACTTCTGGTAAAATATCTTTCATAGGCCTATCGGTTCCCAAATGCCCCCCGGCTTCTTTCCCCTCTACAACTACCGCAGCTGCCCCAAGTCTTTCAGCTAGCTTAGCAAACTTATAAGATGACACAATGGATACTATTTCAGTATTAGTTTCCTTACCCCACTGAAACATATCTCTAGAAAATCCTGCTCCAGATACAACTAAATCAATTCCCTCGTCCATAGCAGTCTTAACTAAGTCAGCAAATTCACGGGCTGCAAATAGGACATTTACCCCGATAATACCGTCAGTCAATTCTCGAGCTTTTTTTATTTCCCTTCTCAATTCATCCAAGTCCATACCTGTAGCTCCTATTATCCCTACTCCACCATTATTTGCTACAGCAGCTGCTAATGGTGCTGTAGATATTCTCACAGCCATACCTCCTTGGATAATAGGTAACTTGGCAGTTAACTTCCCGATTTTCAATTCTGGTAATTGCATAAATACTTTCCTCCCAAAAGGCATTCGTCGTAGTGTCAAAATAAAGTCCCGTTTCGAAGACGGGACTTTATTTTAGTTGTTTGTTTTTTCCTCAATGTACGCTACTGCCGCACTGACAGTAGTAATTTTTTCTGCATCTTCATCAGAAATTTCAATATTGAATTCCTCTTCAAGAGCCATCACTAGTTCAACAATATCTAAAGAATCTGCTTCTAAATCTTGAAATGTAGTCTCCATAGCTACTTGATCTTCTTCAACACCTAATTGCTCAACAACAATATCTTTCACTTTATCAAATACTGACAATTACTTCACCTCCTCTCACAGGTTTACTGCATTACCATTCCGCCATCAACATTTAGGACTTGACCAGTTATGTAATTAGCATTATCAGAAGCTAGAAAAGCAACTGCTTTCGCTACATCTTCTGGTGCTCCTAATCGTCCTAGTGGCACTGTGCCTTCAATTGTTTCTTTTAAATCCTGACTCAGTTGAGCAGTCATATCAGTATCAATATAACCTGGAGCTACAGCATTAACTCGTATTTGTCGAGATGCCAATTCCCTTGCCATAGATTTAGTCAAGCCTATCACACCAGCTTTTGCAGCAGAGTAATTTGCTTGGCCAGCATTTCCAATTTGGCCCACAACCGATGTCACATTGATTATTCTTCCATACTTTTGCTTAAGCATTAATTTAATTACTGATTTTGTACAGTTATAGACTCCAGATAGGTTAATGTCTATAACATCTTGCCATTCACTGTCCTTCATTCTCATCATAAGATTGTCGCGGGTAACCCCTGCATTGTTTACCAAAATGTGCACTCCACCAAACTGATCTGTTACTTCCTTAATCATGTTTTTTACTTCATCCGAGTTTTTCACATCTGCTTTTATTGCAGCTGCCGTTCCACCACCTGCTTCAATCTTTTGTATTACCTCAGTGGCAGCAGCTTCGTTACCGGCATAATTGACAATAACGGTTGCTCCACTTCGTGCTAGCTCTAAACAGATGGCTCTTCCTATTCCTCTTGAACCTCCAGTAACAATAGCAACCTTAGAATTAAATGTCATCTTAAATACACTCCCTTAACTTTGCGATACTCTTGTCACCGCTTTTCACATCTTCCACATTAACTACTAAAGCTTTTTTATTTATTTTTCTGATTAGACCAGATAATACTTTCCCAGGGCCTAATTCCACAAAGGTATCAACACCCAATTCCATCAGCTTCTCGATACTTTCAGTCCACCTAACCGGTTCACTTATTTGACGCACTAAGCTATTTGAGACCTGATCCTTGGTTTCTATAATTGCTGCATCTGCGTTTGTCACCAGTGGAATTGCCAGGTCATTGATAGTTACCTCTTGTAGTCTTTCTGCTATTTTTTCACCAGCAGGCTTCATCAAGCTTGAATGAAATGGACCACTTACAGGAAGCATAACAGCTCTTTTTGCACCTTGCTCTTTCGATTTTTCAACAGCTATTTCTACAGCCTCACGATCTCCTGCTATAACAACCTGGCCTGGACAGTTATAGTTTGCTGGAACTACTACTTTTTTCTCAGTGGCTATCTCCTTACAGATTTCCACTATCGCCTTATCCTCAAACCCCAGTATTGCAGCCATAGTGCCTTTTCCCTCTGGGTAGCAACTGCCCATATATTGTCCCCTTAGCCTAACTAACTTAACCGCATCCTCAAAAGTTATACTGTTAGCAGCTACATGAGCAGCGTATTCTCCTAAACTATGTCCAGCCACATAGTCCGGCTCTATCCCAAATTGCTTAAAGTATGTTAAGCAAGCTATATTTGTTGTCAGTAATGCTGGTTGTGTAAATTCTGTCTGCTTCAACCGATCTTCTGGACCAGAAAAACACAGCTCACTTACTGAAAAGTCTAGATGTTCATCTGCTAGTTGATATACTGCTTTAACTGCTTCGTCTTGAGCAGCTAGTTCTTTCCCCATGCCCACGTACTGAGATCCTTGGCCGGGAAACACAAAAGCTATCTTGCCCACACATTTCACCTTCTTTACTAGTGATTATTTGTTTATTTGCTTTGGAAAATTATCAATAATCCTATTTACTTCCTCTACAACGCTGGTGATAATCTGTTCTGCTGTTTCTTCTCCTTTTACCATTGCTGCAACCTGACCTGCCATAACAGAGCCATACTTCACATCGCCGTCAACCATTGCATTTCTTAATTTTCCTGTTCCTAGCTTTTCAAATTCAGCTGGTTCAGCCCCGGATCGCTCTAGGGCGTCAAGCTCTCTAGCCAATTTATTCTTTAATATCCGCACAGGATGGCCTGTGGGGCGCCCAGTTACTACAGTGTCCCGATCCTTTGATTTAATAACTAATTGTTTTACTGCCGGGTGAACCGTACATTCTTCTGCACACATAAATCTAGTTCCCATTTGCACACCTTTAGCACCTAATACCATGGCAGCCACAGCACCTCTACCATCAAAAACTCCACCGGCAGCGATTACAGGGATTTTTACAGCGTCTACTATTTGTGGCACCAGAGCCATAGTAGTTATGTCACCTACGTGACCTCCGCCCTCTAGCCCCTCAGCAATTAAAGCATCTACGCCCTGCTTCTCTAACCTCTTAGCCAGTGCAACCGATGCAACTACTGGTATTACCTTAGATCCAATTGCTTTTAGGTCCTCAATATACTTGCCTGGGTTACCTGCACCTGTAGTTACAACTGGTACTTTTTCCTTCAGTACAATATCCATCACTTCCTGTACATGTGGGGATAGTAGCATGACATTTATTCCAAAAGGTTTATTAGTCTTTTCTTTAACTTTTTTTATCTCTGTTGCTACCCATTCCGCCGGCGCATTGCCTGCTGCTATAACTCCCAATCCTCCAGCTTCTGATACTGCCGCTGCCAGTTCCCCTGTGGAGACCCAAGCCATGCCCCCTTGTATTATTGGATATTCTATATTTAGTAACTCACAAATCTCAGTTCTCATCTAAACCCTCCTGCCCATTAATCTTTATTCCACTTCATCACTGTAGCTCCCCATGTTAATCCACCGCCAAAGCCAACCATCAGTACTATATCTCCTTTTTTTATCCGGTTATTAGTAACTGCCTCTTCTAATGCAACTGGTATTGAAGCTGCAGACATGTTTCCGTATTTGTCAATATTAGCTATAACCTTGTCTTTGCTTAGGCCTAATCTCTTAGTGGCAGCTTCAATAATTCTGATATTTGCTTGATGGGGTACTAGGAAATCTATATCCTCTTTTCCAAGTCCCGCTTTCTCAAGGGCTTTAATTGAAGCATCTCCCATAACTCGAACGGCAAACTTAAATACTTCACTCCCATTCATCCTGACAAAATGCTCTCTTTGTTTAACAGTCTCCTCGCAAGTCGGTCTTTTAGCTCCTCCTGCCGGAACATAAAGACTTTCCAAACCTGAGCCATCGGAACCCAGATAATTTGTCATTATCCCGCAACCATCTTCTACAGGGCTTAAAACAGCAGCTCCAGCCCCATCTCCAAATAAAATACAGGTATTCCTATCTTCCCAGTCAACTATCCTACTCATTAATTCGCCACCAATTACTAATACATTCCTATACATCCCAGTGGCAACAAATTGTTGTCCTGTAGCAATTCCGTATATAAATCCAGTACATGCTGCCTCCAAATCCATTGCAGCAGCATTTACAGCACCAATTTTTTCTTGAACCATGCAAGCTGTAGCCGGAAAAACCAAATCCGGTGTCATGGTAGCAAGGATAATCAAGTCAATTTCTTCAGGTTTTAAGCCGGCATCATCCAGTGCTTTCTGGGCTGCTTCTGCACAAATGTCCGAAGTTAATATATGTTCTTCAGCCTTTCTTCTTTCACTTATACCAGTACGGTTTACTATCCACTCATCATTAGTATCCAGATAATTTGCTATATCACGATTAGTTACTATATTTTCAGGTAAACTAGAGCCTAGTCCAGTAATACCTACTGATTTAATCGAGCTTAACATTGCTGCACCTACTCTCAAGTTACTAAATAGTTTCACTTATAACTTCAATGAAATTTGCTTTAACACACTCTTCAGCTACTCCAATAGCATTTTTTATTGCTTTAGCATTAGAACTCCCATGGCATATTATACTCACACCGTTGACACCGAGAAGAGGAGCACCCCCATACTCAGAATAATCCATTTTCTTTTTTATGGCTTTAAACGCTGGATAAGCTAATGCTGCACCTGCTTTAGTCCGCATGCTTTGTTGTAACTCTTCTTTAAGTATGCCAAAAATTGTAGCGGCCATTCCTTCTGCAAACTTCAATACTACATTGCCCAAAAATCCGTCACAGACCATTACATCAGTATCTCCGCTTAATAGCTCTCTTCCCTCAATATTCCCTGTAAAATTGATAGTGCTCTCTTGTGCCATTAGCTTGTAGCTCTCTTGTGCCAACTCATTTCCCTTAGTTTCTTCTTCGCCGATATTCACAAGAGCTACTTTAGGACTTGGTATTTTTAGTATCTTTTCTGCGTAAACAGAACCCATTTGAGCAAACTGTAACAGGTTTTTGGACTTGCTATCTACATTTGCACCTACATCTAGTAGTATTTTTCCACCTTTTAGTGTTGGTAAAACAGTAACAATAGCCGGTCTCTCAATTCCTTTAATTCGCTTCAAACCGAAAAGTGCTGCAGCCATTTGCGCACCTGTGCTCCCTGCAGAAACTATCGCATCAGCCTTTCCCTCTCGCACTAATTTTGTAGCAACCACAATTGATGAATCCTTTTTTTTTCGGACTGCAGTAGCTGGATGTTCATCCATCCCCACAACCTCGCTGGAAGGCTCAATGCTAATTTCTACATCATCAGTTTTGTGTCTATGTAAATGTTCCTTTATTACTTGAGGATCTCCAACTAATACTATTTTAACCCCATTCTCTTTGGCAGCCTCAATAGATCCCTTTATTATTTCATCTGGTGCGTTGTCACCACCCATTGCATCAACAGCAATTATCACTTTACATCCTCCTCTCTTCTAGCAAAAATAGTAAAGTTGCCGGTAAAAACCTCTTTACCGTTAACTTTAGAGGTAATTGACACTTTGTACTTTTCGCCTACTTTTTCTATAACTTTACCATAGCATATTACTTTATCATTTAAGTTTACTGGATTTATATATTTTACTTCCGCTCCACCAGTTAACGCTATATCACTATCTAGGATCGCAACAGCTAAAGAGTTGGCTTGAGCAAATAGATGGTGCCCCCTTACTATTCCAGCTTTTTTTAATACCATTTCTTTAGTTACAATTAAGAGGGACATTCCACTCTCATCAAGCTCTAACTCCAATAGCTCTCCTATAAGCTCCTTATGATGCAGACTTTTCACTTGATTGTAATTTTGTTCAGCTACATTCTTAATTCGCTCTCTCAATTCAGGTATTTGCATTTCCATTCTATCTAATCTAATAGTCTGCACACTAACATTATTCATCTGAGACAAGTCCTCGTCAGTATAAAAGGGGTTTTCCCGTAGTTGATTTTGTATCTTGTTGTGCCGTTCGTTTTTACTTAATCTTTTTTCACCCATTACCACACCCCCATACATACTAAAATAGCACTTGCTTTTAGTACCTAGTATTAACTACTGATAGTATATATGATGCATAAAAAAAAAGCAAGTAGATGGAAGTATTTTTACTAACATCACTTGCTTTTTATTGTTTTTACTCTTCACCACTTGCTTGTTGTTGCTCTTTTTGTGTATTTCTTTCTTTGTAAAAACCACACTCAGGGCAAACTCTATGTGGTAGTTTTGGTTCATGACATTGTGGACATTCTGCTATTTTTGGTGCAGAAATCTTCCAGTTTGCTCTTCTCATGTTTTTCTTAGATTTTGACGTTCGACGCTTTGGTACAGCCATTGCCTCTCCACCTCCTTCAACGCACTACAGCTATTTTAACAACTTCTTTAGCACTTCCATTCTGGGATCTATGTTATCTTGCACACAAGAACACTTTTCCTCATTTAAGTTAATACCACACTGAGGACAAATGCCTTTACACTCTTCATCACAAAAAGTTCTTATAGGCATATTTAAAATAATATTTTTTGCTACAATTTGATCCAGATGGATATTATTACCTTCGAAAAAGATAATATCGTCATCAGAGTTGTCAATATATTCGGCTTTTGATTTGTGCACAAATATCTCTTCAAAATCAATATCTATAGGGCAATCAGTTTCAGTAAGGCAACGTCCGCACATCATTTTTAAGGCAGTCTCTATTTTTCCTGAAACCAGTATTTCACTCCCAGTATTTTTGGCTAATAGATTAATTTTTAAGTTATCACTAAGGTTAATCGTCTCCCCTTCGTCGATAAGTTCATTAATCTGCACATCATAATCAGCTTTTATACTTTCGCCAGGAGTGTTCTTTATTTTCTCTACATTAAGCTTAATCATAATACCACCTCTAGACAAATGCCAAAGTAAATTATACGCAAAAAAATTAACTTTGTCAAGATTACCCTACTAATGTTTTAGCATCTCTTGCAATCATTAGCTCTTCATTTGTTGGCACAACCAAAACCTTAACTTTACTATCATCAGTGGAAATGACTGTTTCTTTACCTCGAACATTATTCGTTTCTTTATCAATCTTTACTCCTAGGTAATCTAACCCTTCACAAATTGCAGCCCTCATATCTGCAGAGTTTTCTCCTAGACCTGCTGTAAAGATAATTGTATCTACACCATTCATAGCCGCACTATAACTACCAATATATCTTTTTACTCTATGAGCAAACATGTCTAGAGCTAATTGAGCTCTTTGATTACCTTGTTCAGCTGCCTCTTCAATATCTCTAAAGTCACTACTAACACCAGAAATCCCTAGTACACCACTTTTCTTGTTCATGTAGTTACTTATGCCATCTACATCCAGTTCTTTTTTCTCCATAACAAATGGTATAACAGCTGGATCGATGTCGCCACATCTTGTTCCCATAATCAATCCTTCTAAGGGAGTCAGCCCCATGCTAGTCTCAATTGATTTTCCGCCTTTAACCGCTGCCACACTAGCACCATTTCCTAAGTGACAGGTAATCATTTTTGTATCTTCAATATTTACACCTAAGATTTCTGCCGCTCGTTGACTTACATATTTATGAGATGTTCCATGAAAGCCATATTTTCTTACTCCCAATTCTTTGCAATCCTCATAAGGTAACGCATAACTATATGCGTACTCAGGCATTGATTGATGGAAAGCAGTATCAAATACTACTACTTGTGGAACCTGTGGAGCAATCTTTTCACAAGCTTCAATACCCATAAGGTTTGGTGGGTTATGAAGAGGTGCTAGTGAAAATAATTCTTTAATGGCTTTTTTAACATCTTCATCTACTATTGCTGATTCAGTAAACTTAGTTCCGCCGTGAACAACCCTGTGACCAATAGCTTGGATATCATCAAGTTTCTCAATAACTCCGTATTCAGCGTGAGTTAATTGTTCAAAAACAGCATCAATAGCTACTGTATGATTAGAAAAATCACCAGAAACTTTTATCTTATCATCTCTACCGGCAATTTCGTGTTTTATTAGGCCTTCGCCTAACCCTATTCTCTCTACTAGACCTTTTGCTATTACATCTTCATTTTCCATATTAAAAAGTTGGTACTTAAGTGAAGAACTTCCGCAATTTATAACAAATATTTTCATAGTTAATTTGTCCCCCTATGTATTTATTTTATTTAGCAATTTTGTGCTTGAACAGCTGTCAAAGCTGTCACATTAATGATATCTTCAACACTGCAACCTCTAGACAGGTCATTAACAGGCTTTGCTATCCCTTGTAATACAGGTCCTATAGCTTTAGCCTTCCCAATTCTCTCAATAAGCTTGTATCCAATATTTCCTGCTTGCAAATCAGGGAATACAAGAACATTGGCGCTGCCAGCTACAGTGCTGTCTGGAGCTTTTTTCTTAGCCACACTAGGCACTATTGCTGCATCTAACTGCAACTCCCCTTCTACTTCTAAATCTGAAAACCTCTCTTTTGCTATGGCAGTAGCAGTGGTAACCTTTTCAACTAGTTCGTGCTTTGCACTTCCCATAGTAGAAAAAGAAAGCATTCCCACCTTTGGCTCTATTCCCGCAATTGATTTCGCTGTGCCAGCTGAAAGGTATGCAATTTCAGCTAGTTGTTGAGCTGTAGGGTTTGGGTTAACGGCACAGTCAGCAACCACTAGTAGGCCATTAGATCCATATTCCTGGTCAGGTAATACCATTACAAAGGCTCCTGACACAGTAGAAATATTTTCTGCTGTTTTAATCACTTGTAAAGCAGGGCGCAAAACATCTCCTGTGGTATTTTCAGCTCCAGCAACATAGCCGTCTGCTTTTCCTACCTTAACCATTAGAGCTGCAAAGTACAGCGGGTTTTTAGCAAATTTCTTTGCATCTGGCATTGACAATCCCTTATGTTTACGCAACTCATATAGTGTCTCTGCAAGTTCATCTATGAGTTCTGAAGTGTTTGGGTCTATAACTGTTACTCCAGTTAAATCTGTCTCTGTTTCAGCTGCAACCTTTTTTATCTCCTCTGGATTACCTAATAAAATAGCATCTGCAAGATTCTCCTCAGCAATAACTTGCCCAGCTTGTACCGTTCGAGGTTCTGTACCCTCAGGTAGAACAATCTTTTGTTTTTTAGATTTGGCTTTTTCTTTAATACTTTGTATTAAATCCATTCTACACGACTCCTTCCAGGACACTTTAATTTAAATTATCACAAATTTAGTAAGTAATCTATATTTTAAGAAAATGCCCTAATTTAATTAATCTTTGAACATTTTGTAATATTATAAAAAATGCTTTTACTAATTAGCTTTAGTAAATCATTGATTTTATTTTATCTATATTTTTTTCCATAACCTCCTCACCAATATCTATAAATTGCTGCGCTATTCGAAAGTCAAAGGTACTTACATGAGGGAGCTCTGGCTTAATTAAAATGTCTGCAGCATTTTTCCAGTTATCATCGACTTTTCCTTCCATTAATTCAAGAGATTGAATCATAATATCAATAATAGATCTTACCTTTATTTTTCTCGTTTTTTGTTTTAAGTCTATAGCTATTACTATATCTGCTCCTAATTTTCTCGCTTGCAAAACTGGTACTCTTTCCATAACTGCCCCATCTACTAGTACTTTTCCGTCTATGGTTATAGGCTTAAATACACCTGGAATGGCTATGCTTGCCCTAACTGCTTTTGCAACTTCTCCTGTGTTTAATTCTACTAATTCACCTGCTTCAATATCAGTTGCTACTGCTGTAAAGGGTACTGTCAGTTGATCAAACGTATAATTTTTAGTTAATACCTTTAATAGTTGGTACACCCGTTTTCCTTCCACAAAACCTACTCTAGGCACTGTAATATCTACCACATGCCCTCTATTAATTTGACACACTAGACCCTCTAATATCTCCCAGTCCAAGTCTGCTGCAAGAAACGAGCCCACAACTGCGCCTGCACTAGTACCTGTTACTACGTCTATTGGTATATTTGCTTTTTTGAGAGCCTTTATGGCACCAATGTGCGCATATCCTTTTACTGCCCCAGACCCTAATGCTAAGCCCACTTTTTTTCTATTGTTGCTCATAAATTAACTCCTTTTTCCCAACATGGTCTACTTTTATATTGCCTAAATATATTTATTGTTAAAGGCTAAAACAGCAAGAGGGGTGCTTATGCGAATAAAGCTACTATTAATATTATCATTAATTATTATTGCTATTACAATGATTTTAAATCCGAAAGCAGTTTTTTTAGCGGCATCAAATGGTCTTGAAATTTGGTTTACCATCTTAATACCTTCATTGTTACCATTTTTTATAATTGCTAACCTGCTAATTTCTATTAGCTTTGTGCAGTTTATGGGTGCTTTACTTGAGCCATTGATGCGGCCACTTTTCAACGTACCTGGTGCTGGAGGGTTTGTCATGGCAATTGGCTTTACCTCCGGCTCTCCCTTAGGAGCTCTAATGGCTATAGATTTGAGAAAGGAACAGCTGTGTAGCAAGTGGGAAGCCGAAAGGCTAATGGCTTTTACTAATAATTCTAGTCCTCTTTTTATGGTAAGCGCAGTAGCTGTAGGGATGTTTGGCAAACCCGCCTTAGGGGCCGTTTTTGCTATAGGCCACTATTTGGCTAATTTAACGATTGGTATCATTTTAGGACACCTATCACGGATTAAGGATCCTGTAATTCAAAAAAAAGAGCATCCATTTAGTTCAACTGTATTATATGCATACAAGAAGATGGTTTACAGTAAAAACTTTGAGATAGGCACCATGTTAAAAGACGCTATCAACAAGTCTATACAAACCATTCTAGCTATAGGAGGCTTTGTTTTACTATTTTCAGTATTAATAGAGGCTTTTAATATCTTGGGCATCTCTAAGTATATGTATGAGTTCCTATCTATTGCTCTTACTTTGGTATCTATAACCCCTGAGTTAGCTTCTGGCTTAACTATAGGTTTTTTTGAAATAACGCTGGGTATAAAACAAATCGTAAAAACTGATGCACCATTACAACATCAGTTAATAATCACTGCTTTCATCTTAGCATGGAATGGCATATCTATTCACGCTCAAATCGCCAGTTTTGCTAGTAGTACCGATATACAAATGAGAACCTATGTACTGTCAAGAGTTGCTCATAGCTTTATTGCTGCATTTTATACATTCTTGCTCTGGAATCCTCTATACCCTGTATTTACTGGTAGTGAGTTTAGTTTCTTCTTACCTTTGCCTCAATCTGCTTTTGGTTTCTTTATCTTTGGCTCTATGGCTTTTGTAGCTATATCTCTCCTGATGATTATAGTTAGTGTTTTCATTGTAATTGCCAGGGCGATTATAAGAGCTCTTAAAAGAGCTTAGGCTGTTTCATCATTTGGTTCACTGAGTTGCTTCTGCCCCTCTTTTATGGCTTGAGTAGCTCGCTCTAAATTTGTTTCTAACCTTTTTAATACATCATAGGCATATTGATTTGCTTTTTCTTCCATTTCTTTTGATGATAACTCAGCTTCTCTTAAAATATTTTCAGCCTTTTCCTGAGCCTTTTTTACTATTTCGTCCTGACTAGCCTTTTTCATTACATAGGTCTTAGCTTCTTCTAATATCTTTTCTGCTTCAGCTTGTGCATCTTGGAATATTCTTTCTCGTTCTTTTCTAATCCACTGGGCTTGTTTTACTTCTTCGGGTAAAATTGCCCTAAGTTGATCAAGGTAGTCTAGAATGACTTCCTCATCTATTAAAACTTTTCCGGTTATAGGTATCTTAGTTCCACTTTCTATTTGATGCTCAAATTCTTCTAATAGCTTAATCAGCTCCATCTTGATACTCCTTTCCGTTTAGCCACTATACTTAAAAAAATTTAATGTTGTATCACCATAATTTTTGATCCTATATAAGAAAAGGTTGTCTACCCTTTCAGGTAACGCCTCCCCCTTACTGGCTTCAAAGACAGTTGTCCCATTGTTTTTTAACCATTTGTTATGCTGGATAAGCTGTAGGGTCTTCTCTGTAGTCACAGAGTTGTATGGTGGGTCTAAAAAGATTACATCAAACATTGAACTTGGATTATCTTTTGCAAGAAAATTTAGAACATCTTGCTTTACTACTTTTCCACCAATTAATTTAGAACCCTTTAAATTTTCATTAATTATTTTTATTGCTTCATTGGCCTGTTCTATAAAAAGAACAGATTGAGCACCTCTACTCAGAGCCTCAATACCAATACCACCTGATCCAGCATATAAATCCAACCAATTACTCCCCTTAATATCATCCATCATTATATTAAATAAAGCTTCTTTTACTCTATCAGATGTAGGTCTAGTCTTTGTCCCTTTAGGGGCCTTCAGCCTAAAGCCCCTGGCTTGTCCGCTTATTATTCGCATTTTTCCACTCCTTATATGTGAATTATAACATATTATTGCCATTTTAGGTAATGAAGAGAATATTTATGGCTGATAATTTTAAAGTTTTTTACTCCATCTATGTATAGTTTCCTTTAAAAAGTCAATACTATCTAATGACAACTGAAGTAACATTCAGTTGTTTGAAGAGCTTAGGTTATTTTTTTTAATAACCCTCCCCCATAAGCTCTTCCTCCGGTTTCTCCTCTCCCAAAATAATATTTAAAAGAAAGTAGAAGTCATGTATTGTGGCTTCTACTTTCTTTTATGTACACGTTAATATATTATCGAGTAGGAGGTAGATAATTATTTTATCTACCGTCCTCTCACACCACCAAGCATACCGTTCGGTACTTGGCGGTTCATTAAGTTAATTGCAT